>JAZSKY010000056.1:0-4541 GCA_045535095.1 Eubacteriales bacterium
CGTGCTTCGTCCCTCGAGAATGTCAACCACCTCATGGTCACACGCCTACGCGCAAGGGTAGATGAAGTTGAAGCTGAAATCGGTATTTCCCTCCTCCAGAATGCGATATTCTTCGGGCGATCCGCCGGTGAGCTTTGCAAGCCCCCCACACGTGTAGCCCCTTGCCTCGCACAGGTGCTTGCTTCTGCCTGCGACCTCTTTCAAACTGTAATCCATTTTCTTTTTTCTCCTTTCGATTTAACATATTTAAAATGGTTTACAAATTTGAATAAAACAAAAAACCCGTCTCAAAGATTTCTTTGAGACGAGTTAATAACCCGCGGTACCGCTCAAATTACGGAAAATAATATTCCCGTCACTTTTTCCGGACTCTGACAAGCCCTTTGCCTTTACGCAGCATTACGGAAGGAGTCTAATCGGCTCTCGCCTTTCGGTCCTTCGACTCGGAAGTGATAGGTCTTGTGAAGTGAACTCGCTATTGTCTCGCACCAAGTGACAACTCTCTGTGAACGTTTCGCTTCGACCGTCTTCGTCGCAGTCTTTTGTGATATTCAAATTTGATTGCATTTTAGCACACTAAAGTGCATTTGTCAATACCTTTTTTAAAATTTTTCAAATAAAAAACAGCGGCGAATTTTCGCCGCTGTGGAATTTTCCTAAAGGAAGATAGAGTGTTTTACTTCCCTAAATCTATGTAGAGAGCCGTTTTCGGCTCTTGTTTTTGGGTCTTTGCGAAGGGTTGTATCAGTCCGCGATGAAGTGAGCGAACTTGGTATAGCACTCTTCCTCTGCAAGGAGTGTGATATCATTCCAGTCGAGTTTCTTTGCAATGATAACACCGAGTAAACTCTTGGCATTGACCTTGAAGCTGTCTCCGCTTTCAAGAAGAAGCTGTCCGTGGCAGGTGGTTGCGATGTTTACAAATTCGCGAACGTCTGCAAGGGTGTCGATCTCTACCTTGTATCTGTGGAAAGTTCCTACGTTTGACATATTCATAATAATTACTCCTTTCGTATGTCAATGTGCTTTTGAAACCGTACTTATTTCTGATTTCACGCACATTGTAGCACTAACGAAAACAAATGTCAAGCCTTTTTGCAAAAAATTTTTTACAATCTATGTTTTGTAGGTTTTACACAATTTTACAAGTCTATTTTTGTGCAAAATGACAATAGCGTAGTGCAGTCTGCACTACGCTACCGTTATTTTTTTGTCAATATTCACGAAATCCGTTCTTATCCGAGCATATTCTCAAAGCGCGACTTCGGTGCGTATCCGATCGACTTATCAACGATCTGTCCGCCTTTAAAAAGCAGTACGGTCGGGATACTTGCAATGCCGTATTTTATAGCAAGCTCGCCTTCCTCGTCAACGTTTATCTTGCCGACCTTTACTCTTCCCTCATACTCCTTTGCTATCTCCTCGATAATGGGAGCGAGCATTCTGCAAGGTCCGCACCAGGTTGCCCAGAAGTCAACGAGCACGGGGATATCCGAGTTTATTACCTCTTTTTCAAAGTTTTTCTTTGTGATGATAACTTCCATTTTAATTTCCTTTCATTTAGTCGTCAGAAAGCGACTTATAGTAAAGCATACAGTGACAAAATCCCTCGAAGGTGTCGTCCTTTATCTGCTCGCGGAATTCCTTACACATACACTTATTTTCGGGGATAATCTCGCGCTTGCACGGACAGTATCCTCCCTTTTTCTCAAGCCCCTCTTTGATAATTTTAACGATCTCCTCATCGGGATTAAACGTGATCTTCATAAAAGCTCCTTAAACGTCTCTTGCAAGTCTGAACGCCGCGCGAGTTGCCTCAAGCACCTTGGCGCTATCGAAGCTGTCTCCGATATTATAGATCTCGTCTGCGGCTTTTATCGCCTGAAGCTCATAAAAGAGCTTAGAGTCAGCCGACGAGCCTGTCGCAAACACAACGAGATCGGCAGGGATCGCCTCGCTCTCGTACTCCGCCTTTATCTTGGGCGCGAGCGGATTCACAACGTTCTTTGGAAGAACGCACTGCCAGGTGTTATACGGATCGGGAACGTTCTTATGCTTATTCTGCGCTACGTTTACAAAGTCCTCGCTAAATGACGTGACCTTAGTCATATTCATAAGTCGGACGCCGTTTTTCTTCATATAGTAGATAAGATGTCCGCGGTTTGCGGTGCAGACTCCGTCCATAAAGTAGGGCTGCATCTCGACAACTGTGACCTTCTTTTTATGCTCATAGGACAGCCAGTAGGCGACCTCGCATCCGACGCTTCCGCCGCCGACGATGACGATATTCTCCGCCTCGCCGAGCTTTGATGCGTCAAGGAGAAGCTCGACAGCGTCAATCGTTCTTATCTTCTCTGCTCCCTTGATGCTCGGAGTGTTCTGATGCGCTCCGACTGCCGATACTACCGTGTCAAAGCCTCTTTCCTTTATCTCAGATGCGCTTACTTCACAGTCAAGACTTAGCTTGATCTTGCCAAGTTTTATAGCGTCAAGAAGCGATTTTTTCAGATATTCGAGATAGTTTGCGACCTCGTATTTGGATTTCGGAACGCTTCCTGCAATCAGCTTGCCGCCAACACTCGACGATTTTTCAAATATCTCGACAGAGTGTCCTCTGCGCGAAGCCTCGAGTGCAAAGGTGATACCCGCAGGTCCTGCGCCGATCACCGCGATATTCTTTATTTTCTCGGGAGCGCTCGGAATTTTTGAATAAATATCCTCAAACGAGGTTCTCGGGTTTACCGCGCACTGGGGATGTCCGCCCTCGATAAACTCGTTTATGCAGCCCTCCTGACAGCCGATACACGGGCATATCTCCGAAACTCTGCCCGAATACGCCTTATTCGGCCACTCGGGATCGGCGAGAAGAGGTCTGCCGAGCATTACCATATCGCATGCGCCGTCACGAAGCACCTTTTCGGCAAGATCGGGATAACCGAGCTTTCCTACGCCGACTATCGGCACCTGAACGCCTGCGTTCGAGAGGATATTATGCTTTGCAAAATAGTCCTTTACGTACTTTGCAACCTCGACGTAGCAGCCCGACGGCATTGATGCCGGCGGATGCGGAAGCCACCAGTTATCGTAGCATCCGAGGTCAACGTCAAAGATATCGACGCCCGCCTCAACGAGATTTTTCATATAATCGAGCGTTTCAAGAGCGCTTCTTCCGTTTGTGAATTTCTTCAGCGACGGAATATTTTCCATATCGTCGCCGTAAGTCTCTCCAAGCGCGCACGAAAGGTCGATGCGGTACATTATCGGGTACTTATCGCCCGTTCTGCGGCGTATCTCCTTGACAGTCTCGATACCGAAGCGCTGCCAAGATGCGTACTTTCCGATCTTTCTGCGGTTAAACGCGGGATTTGTCAGCTGATCGAGGAGGTATCCCTCGTGTCCGTGGAGATAAACTCCGTCGATACCGAAAGCCGCCGCATCGGCAGATGCCTGTCCCATATTCTTGACTATCTTGTCAAGCGCGAGGTCGGTAAAGGGAATGCAGGGGATCTGCGGCATATAGAAATTAGGATTAAAGGACGCCGATCTCGGTACCTTAAGCTCGTTCACAAGGCACTGGGGATTTCCAACGCGGCCGAGTCCTGCGGTGAGCTGAACGAATATCTTTGCGCCGTAGGTGTGAACGCCCTGCGCGAGGTCTCTCCAGCCCGACTGCACAGTGCGAGTGCGGTCGATACGCGGGAAATAGGACATCTTGCCCTTTTCGGTCACGGTAGGGTCGATGCCGTGTGATACGGGCACGAGTCCGGTTGTGATGAGTCCGACTCCGCCCTTTGCTCTCTCAAAGAAATACTGAAGCATTTTATCATTCGGGCGTCCGGTCTCCTCACACATATTGATATTGCCCATGGGAGCCATAACTATGCGGTTTTTTACCGTTATTGAATTTATTTTTACAGGGGAAAACATGACGTCGTACGGATAGAGATCGTCCGTCATTTTGGGAGCGCATTTCTCTGCTCTTTCCTTATCGGAGACCCAGTTTCCGTAGCCTTCTGTAAGTCGTACTATAAGCTCGTCTTTTTTCATAATATATATTTTCCTCATTTTATTGAAGTATTACGTTTAGTATAGCACATATTATCGAAATATGCAAGGAGATTTTGTGAATTTTGATTTTTTTATGGGATAAAATCGCGCTTGTCGGGTGACGAAAAAAGCCTCGCCCTTTGGGAGAGGTGGCAAAGCCGTCGGAGAGGGCTTATTTGATCTCCTCATCCGTCAGCCTTCGGCTGCCACCTTCTCCGCTGGAGAAGGCTTGTGGGTTCGCAAATTATCGTCAACAGGGTTCACCTCATCCGTCGCTAACGCGACACCGTCTCGCTGCAGCTCGGTCACGCTCGGGCTCTGACACCACACTGTGGTGTCATTCACTCCCCTCGCGCCGCTTCGCTACCCATCAAGGGGAAGGCTTTCGGGAGGACACAAGTGTACAGTGTAGTATGATAGTATACAGGTAGTGCAAGATGATTGTATACAGTTTTGTGATATAATAAAGGCAAGAAAAATGACCTAAAAGGAGG
>JAZSKY010000069.1:0-13313 GCA_045535095.1 Eubacteriales bacterium
CCGCTTGGCCTCCGACTTGTCTCGTTTGCTCCTACGCATTTGCGATAAGTGAGCAGAATGCATCGGGCGAGACGATAGTCACCGCTCCAACCTGCGCTGCGGCACCAGTTTTACCCGCCGTTCTTTACTATCAGCAGATTAAAAACGATTTCTCCGACCGAAAGGTGCTTCACGCCCTTGCAACTGCGGGCGTTATCGGTAATCTTATAAAAACCAACGCCTCAATTTCGGGTGCCGAATGCGGATGTCAGGCGGAGATAGGTACCGCCTGCGCAATGGCTTCCGCCGCCCTCGGTGAGCTTTTTGATTTGCATATCGACAAAATCGAATACGCCGCCGAAATCGCAATCGAGCATCACTTGGGACTTACCTGCGACCCAATCTGCGGACTCGTGCAGATACCCTGCATCGAGCGAAATGCGGTTGCGGCAATGAGAGCGCTCAACTCGCTCTCGCTTGCAAACTTCCTTACGGGAACGCGCAAGATTTCCTTCGATATGGTTGTAAAGACTATGTACGAAACGGGACGCGACCTTTCGCACCATTACCGCGAGACGTCTATCGGTGGACTCGCAAAGCTGTTTAGTTGAAAATAAAATTAAACCAGCAATGAGAATAAACTCGTTGCTGGTTTTTTCGTTTTAAAAAGTTTTGAAAGTACTGCAATGTAGATTTTACGATACAAAATTACAACAATTTTATAATTTTATCAAAATCCACAAAAATCCCGTTTTCGTTGTAACAACTCTAACTTTAAAATTTGTAGAATTTCTTTTGTTTGTGTAATCGAGTAAAACTTCAACTTCTTGTTTTCGATATATTGAAGTTCAAATTCATTGTCTATTTCATCGAACATAGAAAGTAATTCATCAAATTTCTGTGAAATTATAATTTTATCGTCATAATGTATTCTTGATGCTTTATTACCATCAAAATCCTTAATGAATTCAACGGTTTCTAATGCAATAGCAGTATTAAAGTTTGTTGAAAACACAACTTCTGAATTCATACTATCCTCCTTTTTACAGAATATTTACTTAAAATAAGTTTATTTATTGCAGATCCATTCGTACTGGAACCAGTCAAAACTTGCGGTCTTTGTAGTGGAGGTTGTTTGAGAAGTAGGAACAGTATAAGTTACTGTAACCTCTCCCTTCAATGCATTAGCAGTTTGCACCGGGTCGGTTAAATCGCAACCATACTTTACACTTCCACTAGTATAGGTGTTTGCACCAGTCATCGGATTAAAACCGTCAACATAACTATAAGATTCACTATACATAAACTGTATATCAGTAGACCACTTTTCGGTATCACTTAAATAAACTTCTGTTACTCCTGAATTATAAAAAGCGTTGACACCAATTTTTACTACACTTGAAGGAACAACGACTGTTCTGATGTTTTCTGCATCCTTAAATCCTTCTTCGCTAATTTGTGTTACCTTTTTCCCATTATATTCGTAAGGAATAATAATATCTTTGTCCGTTGCGGTACCGATAGAAACGGCATAAGTATCATCCGAAAGCAAAGTGTATTCAAGCCCACTGGTGTATATTGCATTTTCTTCAACTTCAATTGCAGTAGTATTGTTCCAATCATACTTATATGCGTCAAAATGCCAATAGTAATACCAATTTGAATAAGGATTAAAAGAACTATGAACTCTTTGTGTAAAAGCGGTCGCTACGGATTTCGGCGTAAGAGTATATGTTAAAGTTCCTTTATGCGTGGATGATACTACGTAGTTAATTTTAAAATCGGTCATTTTTGAAGATGTGCTTGAAATGCTACTAGTATAACCTTTAGTATCATTGTAAGTATATGGGATTGGTTCTGTCGTCCATCCAATGTTATCTATTAAAGTAACAGATGTTACTCCCGTTTTATGGAATGCATACTTTCCAATTAATTTTGTTGTTTCAGGTATTATAATATCGCTATTTAAAGAAACACAACCATTGAATGCATACTCGTTAATTTCTTTGAGTTTATAAGGTAACACTACATTATTTAAACTGATACATCCTTGGAAAGCATTGTTTCCAATGATTGTTATAGTGTTAGGAATTTTTATTTCTTGTAATACGGTTAAATCTTTGAAACCATTTGATAAAACCTGGGTTACTGCGGCACCCTTATAAATAGCGGGAATTTCAATAACCGCCTCATATTTTGCCATTCCACCCGCCATTACACCGTAAGTACCATCTGAAAGTTGGCTGAAAACTAGGATTTCTCTCTCGTTAGGATCGCTGATTATTTCGCTCATATCGAGCGTTTCGCTCGTGCCGTCGGTATAATAAATTATAAGATCTGTTCCGGAAATTTCAGTTCTCAGAATTCCTCTTCCCGGATCTCCGGTTTCACCCTTATCTCCTTTATCGCCCTTGTCACCCTTATCACCTTTATCACCCTTTTCGCCCTTGAGCGAATCAAGCCACTCGGTGAGAGTTCCATCGAAGCCGTCCTCCTTTGCAAGCTCATAAGCGCTCTTGCCGTTTGCTCCGCGGAGAGAGAGGAGCCACTCCTGCTGAGTACCGTCAAATCCGTTTTCTTTTGCTATCTCGTAAGCACTTTTTCCTGTCGCGCCCGTGTCACCCTTATCTCCCTTTGCGCCGGGATTTCCAACAAGAGATGCAAGCCACTGGTCGAGAGTTCCGTCATAGCCCTGCTCCTTTGCGAGCTCGTACGCGCTCTTTCCGGTATCTC
Organism: Eubacteriales bacterium; assembly: GCA_045535095.1. Lineage (GTDB taxonomy): Bacteria > Bacillota > Clostridia > Oscillospirales > CAG-272 > SIG672. The sequence goes on from JAZSKY010000069.1 coordinate 2,713, forward strand.
CTTTGTCACCTTTATCGCCTTTTGCACCGTTTTGTCCGTCTGCGCCGTGTAGAGATGCGAGCCAGCTTGCAAGGTCTCCGTCAAAGCCGTGATCGACTGCAATTTCAAAGGCACTCTTTCCGTTTACGCCATTTTCACCGGCATCGCCTTTATCACCCTTATCTCCGGTTTCACCTTTATCGCCTTTGTCTCCGGTTATTCCCTTAAGAGTTGCAAGCCACTCTGCCTCTGTTCCGACAAATCCGTTCTGGAGAGCAAGATCGTATGCCGAAGCGCCTGTATCACCCTTGTCTCCGGCGTCGCCTTTGTCTCCTTTTTCGCCGGTTTCACCTTTATCTCCCTTATCACCCTTGGCGCCAACGAGAGAATCAAGCCACTCGGACTCGCTTCCGCTAAATCCGTTTTCCTTTGCAAGATCATATGCGCTCTTTCCGTCCGCGCCCCTTGCTCCTATGAGAGAAGAAAGCCATTCGGAAAGGCTTCCGCTATATCCGTTTTCAAGAGCAAGCTCGTAGGCAGATTTGCCATCGTCGCCCTTGTCACCTTTCTCTCTGGTTTCGCCTTTGTCGCCTTTCTCTCCGGTTTCACCCTTGTCTCCGGTGTCGCCTTTATCGCCCTTTGCGCCAACGAGAGAATCAAGCCACTCTGCCTCGGTGCCCGTATATCCATTTTCTTTTGCTATTTCATAGGCGCTCTTGCCGGTAGCTCCCGTGTCGCCCTTGTCGCCTTTGTCTCCCTTATCTCCGGTTTCACCTTTATCGCCTGCGTCGCCCTTATCACCCTTGATTCCTTGCGCACCGATAAGAGACGCGAGCCACTCGGATTCGCTTCCGACAAAGCCGTTTTCCTTTGCAACGTCATACGCGCTTTTGCCGTCCGCACCCATCTCGCCTGCCATACCTATGAGCGAAATGAGCCACTCTTCCTCACTGCCCATATATCCGTTATCAACAGCGAGTTCGTATGCGCTCTTTCCGTTGCTTCCGCTAACTCCCGCAGGTCCTTTGAGACCCACAAGAGAGCCGAGCCATTCTTCCTCGGTGCCGATATATCCGTTTTCAAGTGCAAGCTCGTATGCGCTCTTTCCGTCCTTGCCTGCAGCCCCCGTCTCTCCGACGAGCGACATCAGCCAGGTTTCAAGGTCGCCCTTATACCCCTTTTGAACTGCAAGATCGTAAGCCGTCAGCACCTGAGGACTATCGTCTTCTTTTTTCACGCTGAAAATAATGACCGCTCCGATGATCAGGGAAGCCGCCAAAATCGACGCGATTATTGCTGTAATCTTTTTCATATGCTTATCCTCCATATTATAAATAGGTACGCATATTATACATCAATGTCCGCAATTTGTCAATACTAATAACTAAATATTTAGTTTTTACTTTCTTCTATTGAAGTTGTTCGTGTGGTATTCTATTACCAGTAACAAATGTGAGGTGCAATATGAACATTGATTACAAACTCATCGGAGATCGTGTCAAACGCGCTAGAAAGAGCGCAGGCATAACACAAGAGGTACTGGCGGAAAAGCTTAACGTTTCTATCGGATATATAAGTCAGGTTGAACGCGGAATTACGAAAATAAGCCTTGATCTACTTGGTGCCATATCAACTGTCCTGTGCTGCGACGTAGCCGAGTTTATTTCCGAAAGTGCTGTAAACTCAAACGATTATATGGAATCCGAAATAATTAATGAGATACGCCGTCTAGACAACAAGAAAAGAAAATACATCTTAGAAATAATAAAAATGACAAACGAAATACTGTAAATAAAAAGCGGAGTGAAATTCACTCCGCTTTTTATTTTTATTCAACTATCGTTACCGCATCGCCGATAACCTTGAGAAGCTTTTCGTTCTTAAAGGATATTTCAAGAGTGTTTCTCGAGAAATACTCAACGAACGCCTCAACGCTATTTATTCCGTAGTAATTGTAATAATCCTTGTTCTCGGTGTATATCTCCTCAACGCGAGTATTAAACTCCTCGTCGGTAATAACGATCTCAAAATACTCGAAGAGGTATCTTGTGATCATATATTCCTTCGTCTCGGCAACTGCTGCATCGTATGCGGTGCTATACATACTCTGCTTGAGTTCTGCGTACGCGGCATCGTATTCCGCCTGCGTGAGCTGCTCACCCTTAGTATAAACAACGTACTCGTGAATGTACATATCAACGTAGATGTCAACAACTTCGGTGCAGGTCTCCTTAACGTTTATCGACTTATAAACGATATCGTACGAAAGCACGCCCTTGTAGTGGTTTTCAAGGTGCTCCTTATAAGCCGCGGTGGTTTCGTGAGCACCGTCCGTTATCTTCTTTGTCTGCTCGTCGGTAGGAACGAAGCTCTCCACCTTCGGGCGCTTCAGCGAGTTTACGGTAACTGTAAAAATGACCTCAAGGCTACGAAGCTCTTCGTTCGAGTATTCGTCGGGGAAGGTGACCGTTATTTCCTTGGTCTCTCCGACGCTCATTCCGATAAGCTGCTCCTCAAATCCGTCGTTCCGGACGCCCTTATCACCGAAATACGCACCGATAAAGCTTGCAGATCCGATAACGAGACTGTATCCGCTCGTCTGCGCGGTGTTATCCATTCCTGCCATTGTATCGTCGCTGACCTCTATGCTCTCGTCCTTGAGACGACCCTTGTAATTGACGTTTGCGGTATCAAACCACGCCACAGTGGCGCTTCCCGCCTCACTGAAGGTATCATGTTCAGCAGAATTGAGAACGGCTGACGCGAGATCGTACGATACCATTTTATCCATCTCCGCCTTGTAGAGCTTAAGAGTTGAAAAATCGGGAGCTTCAAGATAATCGAGCGCGTTATATTCAACGAGATCGGGATCTCCGAAAGTCTTGGTAAAATATTCTACCGGCTCTGTCGGCGGAGCGGGACTGGGTTCTTCGCGGTATTCGCAGCCGCAAAGCGCGACTGTCAGAAGAGATGCGGCAACCAGAATAAGCGCCGACACTCTCAAAACTTTTTTTCTAAACGTTATATTCATTTTTCCTCCCGATCAAGCTTCCCTGTTTATTTTGTTTTTTATCTTTTTCTTGATCTTTGCTACGTTTTTCTTTGTTTTATCGCTTTTTGCCATCTTCACGAACGCGCCCGAGATGAGCGGTGCGAGAATACATATCGCAATCGCAGGCAGGAGCGTTCCTGCCGAAACGGCCATCGCGCCAGTTATCGCGCGTGTGAAATTCTTGAAGGTGACCGATGCTATTGCAAAAATTGCAAGTGACACGAGATACAGAAGCTGTATCTTGCCGATCCTTATCTCACTCCTTGCAGGTCTGCCCTCAAGAAGAGTCTGCATCATAACCGACGCCGAAAGAGTGACGAGGGTCAAAAATGCGCAGGCAGGCAGAGCCTCTCTCGGTATCAGCGAGAAAAATACCGAAAGATATGTGAGTATTATAACAACGAGTCCGCAGACGAGACCCTTTTCCGAGCATTGTCTGCCCGTTTTCAGCATACTCTTTTCAGAAATATCCCTGTCCGCCTCTGCAAGTATTCTTGCCGAAGGTCGCTTGAATGCGATTATAAGCGAAGCTGTGAAATCGAGAAGAAGTCCCGATATAAGTATTGCGGTAGGACTCAGCAGCATCGTTCCCGTCGCGAGGAACCATATTACCATAACGAGTCTTACGCTTTGCATACTTATCAGATATTTCAGCGTTCTATATATATTATTGTTGATATTTTTTGCGATTCCGACCGCTTCAACGGCAGAGTTGAGTCCGCCAACCAAGTCTGCATCGACCATCGTGACGACCGCATCGGCAACGAATCTTAGCGCCTCGCATCCGTCAACCTCGGGCTTTTCCGTATCCTCGCCCGTGAGACTTATGCACTCGGTCATACCAACGTCGGCCTCCTTCAAAAGCGGAAGCTCGCGAAGCTTATTTCCGAGGAATGCGACCGTCCGTCCGCTCTCGCGCAGCTTTCGTATCGCAAGCTCCTTATCGGCAACCGTCATACCCTCGAACATCGTATATTTCGAGATGATCTCGGCGCAGTTGTCGGGATTACTTTCGGCAATAGAGCGAAGAGCCTCACCGCTTATGACGTCCTTTTTAGACGAAAGCACACCGATAGCGCGAGCTATCTGGAAGTTCTTTTCACCCTTTTCATCGCTGAAAAGCATTACCTTGACTCCCGCCGCTCTGCATCTTGCGACCGTCTTACCGACGCCCGGAAGTATCGGCTCGATAAGAGCGATAAATCCGTCGAAGATAAGCTCGTTCTGGCTATCGCTGAGCTTCGAGAGTGAATTGTATCTTGACGTCTTTGAAGCCACCGCTATAACTCTGTACGCCTGTCTCATAAGCTGTACTGCGGCAACCTCTATTTTACTTTTTTCAACAGGATCAAGACGGTAAACTCGTCCGTTATCGTAGTAGTGTGTGCATCTTGAAAGCACCTCGTCCGCTTCGCCTCTTATAACGACTGTATTATCTCCGTTAAATCTGACGAGCGCGGTATCAAAGGCGTTCATATCGTTTCTTCGTTTGAACTCTATAAGCGGATATTCGCTCTCGAGCGAGGAATTATATATTCCGCACTCAAAGGCGTATCTGAGGATCGCGTCCTCCTCGAAGGTGTAGAAATCGCCGCCCTCCTCGGTAGATGCGCCCATTTTATTTTGTCCGTAAAGACCGGTAGTTACCACCGCGTATTTGAGAAGACGCGTGCAGGTATCAGAAAATCCTCTTTCGTAAACGTCGTACAGCTTGCCTGAAACGTACGCCTTTTCAAGAGACATAAGCCGCTTTGAATATATCGACTCGGGAGGAACGATTATCGTGTCCACCTTTTTTATCGTATCGAGTCTGTCGGCGTTCTTGATAAGCGCGCCTATCTTCGCCTTTCTGTGTCTCGACAGAGACTCGAAAAGTCCGCACGCGACCGTGATATATCCGAAAAGCACCAAAAGCTCGGAGAGTCCTGCTGCGCCGAGTGAAAGCGCAACGAGCAAGGTTGTCAGCGATGAGGCAGACCCGACGACGAGTCCGACAAATGCTATTACGAATGCCGCGGCAATATAGAAAAGACTCATCTTTCCGCCGATTCGGCGAAGTGTATCGAATATTGAGAGCTTATGATATTCTGCCGCAGGACGGTTTTTGCCGAGTCTGCAAACGAGAGTCCGCTTTCCGACCTCGCACGCAAGGGCAAGTCCGTTTCCCTTCGTTACTATCGTATAAGCCCAAGCCATATTATGGCAAAGATGCGGCGGAACGTTTCTGTATTCTATGAAGTCGCTTTTCTTCAGAATACTTCCAACTCCGCCCGTAATTCCCGTCTCGAGTATGTAAAGGCTACTGTCCCGGACTATACGCGCGTCACAAGGAACTATATCTCCTGCCGAAAGCTGTATGAGGTCGCCGACTACTATCTCGTCCTGTCTTACCGTACACAGCCTGCCCGAGCGAATGACTCTTGCGCTCGGAATTGAATTTCGTGCCGCTCGGTCCAGCACCACTCTCGCGCTATAATACGCCACGAAAACGGTGAGGTAGCTGACCGCCACGAGTGCAATCGAAAATGCGGCGAGCAGATATTCTTTAAAAAACAGAGAAATTATCGCGGTAAGGACTAAAAGCAATGAGATTCCGTTCGTTGAAAAATCGGACAGGCACTGCCGCACGCTCTTTCTCTCGATCGGGAAAATGTCGTTTTTGCCGTTTCTTTCGAGTCGCTCCCTTGCGATCTCGCTCGTGAGTCCGCTTAGTATGTCACCGCCCGTTAGCTCGGCGGTCTCTTCTATCGTTTTGTCGTGCCATCTTTCTGCCAAGGTCTATCTGCCCTCCTTTCTTTTTCGGAAAACTTTTGGAAAAGGTTTTCTCGCGCTCTTTTAAAAGCTTTACTTGAATTTTTATAGATTCGCGGTATGGGAGAAGGCGCACCAAAGGTGCGGTTTTTGCTCCTCCCGTTTATTTATCCTCTCACAAGGACCAAATCAGTTGCAAAGAATTATAAGATTATCCCCGTTTGCATCCATACTGATATACGAAATATTCTTATCGTAATCTCCGATAAGTCTGCTTGCAAGAACGTCCTCAACCTCGCGCTGAATCGTTCTTCTGAGGTTTCTCGCTCCGTATTTACGCGAGAAGGATCTCTTTGCGATAAGTCTTACCGCCTCCTCGCTGTATGCGAGAGTGATCTCCTTTTCTCTGAGAGTTTTCACAAGGTCGCCGAGCATTATCTTCGCAATTTCAACGAAATCGTCCTCGTCAAGACTGCGGAAGGTGATTATCTCGTCCACTCTGTTGATAAACTCGGGACGAAGGAACTGCGAGAGAGCCTTTTCGGTCTTGCCATCTGCACTCGATGCCGAGTCGGACGAGAATCCGAGAGGTGCATCCACACCGACAGCGCCTGCGTTGGTGGTCATAACGATAACAGTGTTTTCAAAATTGACCTTCTTTCCTCTTGCATCGGTGATGTGACCGTCGTCAAGTATCTGGAGAAGGATATTCATAACGTCGGGGTGAGCCTTCTCGATCTCGTCAAAAAGGACTACCGAGTAGGGCTTTCTGCGTATCTTTTCGGTGAGCTGACCTGCATCGTCGTATCCAACGTATCCGGGAGGCGCACCGATAATTCTCGATACCGAGTGCTTTTCCATAAACTCGGACATATCGAGTCTGATGAGCGTTTCGGGCGAGTCGAAAAGGTCTGCGGCAAGGAGCTTTACAAGCTCGGTCTTACCGACGCCCGTAGGTCCTGCAAAGATAAATGATACAGGCTTGCGCTTGTACGCGATACCCGCGCGGTTTCTCTTTATCGCTCTTGCTACCGCATCTACTGCCTCGTTCTGACCTATAAGTCTCTCTCTGAGGCGATCCGCGAGCTTATCAACCCTCTTAAACTCGTTTTCGGTTATATTACTTGCAGGAACACCCGTCCAAAGCTCAACGACGGACGCAAGGTGCGAGGTGGTGAGAATTACGTTTCTGCGCGCGCTTTCCGCCTCATTTGCCTCGCTTTCGGCAGAAATGAGCGCGGTTTTCAGCTCGGCAACTCTGCGATATTTTTCATTCGCGTCGCCGTCCTCGATCTCCTTTGACTCCTCTGCCTCAAGCTCCTTCTGAATTTTCTCGAGCTCTGCCTTTGCATTTGCGGCACGCTCGATCTCGGGGCTGTGAAGCGCAAGGCTGGACGATGCCTCGTCAAGCAGGTCTATTGCTTTATCGGGCAAAAATCTGTCAGTTATATATCTTTCGGAAAGGGTTACGGTACGCTCTATAACCACGTCAGGTATAGTGATACCGTGGAAATTCTCATAATATCCCTTGATTCCGCGAAGGATCTCAATAGTCGCCTCTATCGACGGCTCTTCAACGATTATCGGCTGGAAACGGCGTTCAAGCGCCGAATCGCTCTCAATATACTTTCTGTACTCTGCAAGAGTCGTTGCGCCGATTATCTGAACGTCTCCTCTCGAAAGAGCGGGCTTCAGAATGTTCGCGGCGCTCATGCTTCCCTCCGAGTCGCCTGCACCGACGATGCTATGCACCTCGTCTATAACGAGAATGACGTTGCCTCTCGCCTTGACCTCCTCGATGAGTCCCTTTATTCTCGACTCAAACTGACCTCTGAACTGCGTTCCCGCAACGAGAGCGGTGAGGTCAACCACTCTTATTTCCTTGTCAAGCAGCTTTCTCGGCGCCTTCTTATCTGCGATAAGCTGCGCGAGAGCCTCGGCTATTGCCGTCTTGCCTACACCCGGCTCACCGATAAGGCAGGGATTGTTCTTCTGCCTACGGCAGAGTATCTGCATCATACGCTCCATTTCGGCGTCGCGTCCGATAACTCTGTCGAGCTTACCCTCTCTTGCCTTTGCGGTTATATCGGTGCAGTAGGTGTCAAGAAACTGTGTGGATTTCTTGTCGCCCTTGCTCTTTTTCTGTCCCTTTGTGTTCTCTGCTCCCTCACTCTTTGCTCCGAGATTTCCCATAGAGCCGAAAAGCTTTGCAAAGTTTATCGGAGGAGTTTTTCCCATATCCTCCTCGGGCGAGTCCTCGAGAGACTCTATCATTCCCTCCATCTCCATATCCATACGGTCGATATCCTCGTCGGTTATCCCCATATTTCCGAGAATGTTATTTATAGGGCCGATACCAAGCTCCTTTGCACATTTAATGCAAATTCCCTCGTTTGTGGTCTTATCACCCTCCATACGGGAGATGAATATGACCGCAACCCTCTTTTTACATCTTGCACACATTTCCATAGATCAAAACCACGCTTTCAAAATTAACCTTTTGCCTTATTTTCCACCGCTACACGTTAAAATATATTGAACATCGCGCGGAAAATATTGTTTTCAAAGAACCATCTCGTAACCTTGAGTGCTCCGAGAGATTCTTCAGAGAAGCCGGGCATAATATTTGCAAATATTTCGATTATTGCAAACACCAAAATAGACGCTATCTGCGCCCACGCAAGACCGAGAATAAGTCCCAGAACTCCGCCGAGGAGCTTATCTATTCCCGATACTATCGGTATTTTTATGTTCTTTGTCAGCTTGACTATAAACCTGACAACGATAGTACATACTATGAATACGATAGCGAACGCGAGTATTCTCGAAAGCACGTCAGGGTTAAGCGCAGAGGCAACTATTCCGTCTCCTTCGGGGACTCCGCTTTTTATAATACCCGAAATATATCCACCGAGAAGGGGCGAGAAATACCACGCGATAAGGGCGGAGAGGATAAAGCCTGCCGTATCTATTATAACACCAACGAGTCCTCGCTTTGCATAAACGATAACGCTAAGGACTATTATTGCCAGAATCACAAAATCAATTAAAAAGCTCATAACTAAAAATTCCTTTCAAACTGTTTACTTTGCTGTTTATTTTGCTGCAAACGAGCAGACGGCGAGTGCATCTGAGTAAGCGACGTACTCTAACGAGCCTAAAACGGTGAGAGCGTATATATCTCTGTCACTCTCAAACCACGCGGCGTTTTGCAGAGTGTCTGTATCAAGGCGAAGAACACTCTTGCCCATAACAATATACGCTTTGTCGCCATACATATTCAGCCCACTCGGTCTGCCGCGCACTGCGTACTCATATTTTTTAACGCCGCCCTTTTCGATGCGAAGAAGATGTACCTTAAAGTCCTCTGTATCGTTATAGGAGCTGTCAAGATAGAGAAATTCTCCGTTTTCTCCGAGCATATACGAGAACGCTTCGTCAACGTCAAGAGACATTGAAAGTATCTCGTTCCCGTCCTTATCGAAAAGGCTTATCATATCGTCGAAAAGAAGGATAATCTCTCCGCTTTCGGTATATTTACATTCAAGGGGCATTCCCTCGTTTAAGGTGAGAAGCTTTCTCGGTGAGTCCGAGCGTACCTCAAGGAGCATAAGCTCGCTTTCAACGGTACCGTCCGGATAAACGTAGTAGGACAGTACCATCATCTCACTGCCATCGCTTTTAACGTCTATCGACGCAACGCGATTATTCTTTTTAATGCGGTTTAAAAGCTCGAAATTCGGGGCATATACTGATATTTCACTGTTGTAATCGCCGCCCTTGCGAGCAACAACGAAGGTTCCGTTATCCGAAAGTGCGCCGTCAACGATCCTGCCGCCCTCTTTTTCGGCGTATCTCTGCCCGAAGGCATCGTAGATACCAAACGCACCGCCAAGGGTATCGTAGATAAGGATATATTCGTCAGAGGTCTCGATGCTCGGGAGAGTATATACAGACTCGTCCGAATACTGATGGCTTCCGTCAGGTGCGAAGATAACGACCCTGTCGCTTCCCGCTATGACGGGAACACCCGAAAACTCTGAGTACACCGCATTGTCGTTTACACTGTATCCGTAGCTATGTACAGCCTCCTCAACGCTTCCGTGACCGAGCATATTTCTGAAAACGTGCTGCATATTCCCCGTCGTTATCGAGTCGCTGAAGAAGGTGACGTAGCCTACGACGAATGCTATAAGCACGATCCACAAAATGCTGTGGACCTTTCCGAGTCGCTCGGATATTTTTTTGGCTTCGAGGTCGATAGTCGGGCGCTCCTCGGTATCGGTTGCCAGATCAAAGACCTTGTTCTTTTTGAAAAGAAGCTTTAAGGCGCTGTTTTTCTTGCGCTTTTCGCTTTCGGGCGAGAATTTCTTGAAATCTATTTTTTCGCCCTTTTCAAAGGACTGCCCGTGAGAGCCTTCACTTCTCTTTTTTTCGTTTTCTGCCATCTTTATTCTCGCCTCCCTTCACAGGATTTAAAGAATACACCGTCGGGATATACCACCCTTGAAAGACAAAGACCCTCAGGAACGAGCGTTGTGCCCGACCTTGTGCGGTCAAGCGAGCGTATTATCTCGGGAATGTCGCACTCGCGTATTTTTCCGTCAGACACCGCAACAAGAGTGCCGCAAAGGATCCTTACCATATTGTAGAGAAATCCGTTTCCGCGGACAGAGACGGTTACGTTGTCCCCCTCGCGGGCAACTGTACAGGAATATATTTCTCTTTCGGTATCTTCGATCTTTGTCCCCGATGCCATAAATGCTCTGAAATCATGCTTTCCGACAAGGAAGTCGGATCGTAGCCATGTCGTTCTGTG
>JAZSKY010000070.1:0-22546 GCA_045535095.1 Eubacteriales bacterium
CAATGGTATAAAAGGAGATGAAGCCAAAGCGTTTATAAATGATTTTTTTGTGACAATTGGTTCTGAGGATTATGACAACGCAGAGAGTTTTCTTCACCCGGAACGTCCTGCTGATTTAGAAACTTTATTGCTTAATGTGGAAAAAGAAGAGAACGTAGATTTTCAGGCAGGCATAGAAATAGAAAAATACACCGGTTTTTCCTCCTCACTTTATGATAGTACTGTAGATGGATCAACGTATGAGTTAACTATGCGTACAAAGGTAGGAGATAAAAAAGTAATATTTACGATTGAAATTGTAAATAATGAAAACGGATACGGAATTTACAATCTTGATTTAGATACATAGGCTTCGTTACAAGCATGGCGTTGCCCCCCCCCGAAGACAGCGGTCAAGGGCTGCTCCCATCATCGCAAAATAAAAGCACAGCCGCACGGCTGTGCTTTTGGTTTTATCCGCGAACAAGAGGACGAGAGACGTTTTATTATATCGCCATACTTTCAAAAAAAACACTTAAATATTCCCAAAACCACTTGACATCATTCTTAAATTGTGCCATAATAACCATACCCACACACAACAACGAGGTGATTTTATGATCTGGAGAAGAGACGAATACATCGCGCACTGTCTGTTTGAATATACGGGCAGGGAAATGTTCTGCGAGCTTTTCGGACCGCTCGCGCCCCTTGAAAACGAGTGGCGAAAGCAGGGTGCATCCGAGAAGGAAATCGCTATGACAGCCTTCGACTGGGACTACGTTCTGAACTGCTTTCTCGCGGTAAAAACAGGCCCTGTTACCGGACTGAAACCGATAATTCTCGAGGATTCTCCCGAGCAGACTTTGTCTATCGACGCGCTCGGAAGAAGGTCACTTCTTATGAAAAAGGTGGCGTCAATATCGCATCCGCTTGAGTATCCCGTCAAGAATATGGACGACTGGCTGAAGGTCAAAAAGTGGTACGTTTTTGACGAAAATCGCATCAATTATGAGGCTCTTGAGCACCAGAAAAGCCTGCGCGATAAGGGCTATCTGAGCGTCATTTCAGTCCCCGGAGGCTTCAACGAGCCGAGAGAGCTTCTCGGCGAGGTAGGGCTTTGTATGGCATATTACGATGACGGCGAAATGATCCACGATATGCTCTCAACAATGGCGACAACCACCGAGAAAATCATAGAGCGCATCAGTGAAATTATCCCCGTAGATATGGTACATATTCACGAGGACCTCGCCGGAAAATCAGGTCCGCTGATCGGCCCGTTTGAGGTGCGCGAATTTCTGCTTCCGTACTACAAAAGAGTGTGGACGGCGGCGAGTGCTTCGGGCGCAAGGATCTTCTCGCAGGACAGCGACGGAAATATCGAGCCTGTCATCGACGCCTTCATCGAGTGCGGCGTAAACAGCTTCTATCCCTTCGAGCCTGCCGCAGGAATGGATCCGGTCAAAACGAGAGAGAAATACGGAAATAAATTCTCCATCAAGGGCGGAATTGATAAGTTCGCTCTTTTGAAGGATAAGGCTGCTATCGAGCGCGAGCTTGAATACAAAATGAAGAGCAACCTTCGCGGTGGCGGAACGGTGTTCGGACTCGATCACAGAATTCCCAACGGAGTCAGCATAGAGAACTACCGCTACTATGTAAAGCTCGGACGCGAGATGCTCGGACTTCCGCCGATTTCGGGGGAAGGCTGGGGACGCATGGCATTTTAACGATATAAAAAGCACCTTTCGGGGTGCTTTTTTACTTTGTAAAAGCCGCAAAAATTTTCCTTTGACGGATAAAGTTATATGATAGTCACAAAAAACGGTGTGTGTAATTGTGGAAAATGTCAAAAATATAATTTTTATGTAAAAAAATGATTAAAAACACTTGCTTTTTGTGTATCTTTAGTGTTATAATAATCGTGTATAATTCTGTCTTGTGGAAAAGTAGAAAAGGAGGTCAGGAAAATGTACGATCTGCAGAAAGCAAGTATGTGGAAAAGAATATCCGCGTGGCTCTTTGATTTCATTATGCTCGCTATTATTGTCGTCGGAATTTCGTGGCTTCTTACTACCGTCCTTCGATACGATTCCTACGTTGAAAGATTTAACACCGCCAAGGAAAGCTATGCCTCCGAATACGGAATCCAGCTCGATATTTCCGAGCAGGAATATAACGCTCTCACCGATGCGGAAAAGGAAAATTACGAAAAAGCAGATAAGGCGTTTGGCGCGGACAAGGATGCGGCGTACGTCTATTCGATGCTCATAAATCTCGCGTTCATCATAACGACCTTCAGTATTTTGCTCGCATTTCTCGTGCTTGAGTTTTTCGTCCCCCTTATGTTCAAAAACGGACAAACTCTCGGCAAGAAGATATTCGGCATTGGAGTTATGAGGCAGGACGGGGTAAAAATATCGCCCGTTATCCTCTTTGCGAGAGCAATTCTCGGTAAATGTACCCTTGAAACTCTCGTTCCAATACTGACTGCAGTTATGATGTTTTTTGGTATTATGGGTGTCTTCGGCACGGTCATAATATTCGGTATTGCAGTTGCAGAGCTTATCCTCATTACCTCCACGAAGGGTAATCAGGCACTTCACGACAAGATTTCGCATACCGTCACCGTTGATATGGCGAGCCAGCTTATATTCGATACACCCGAGGCGCTTCTCGAATACAAAAAGAGAATCCACGCCGAGGAAGCCGAGAAAAGGGAATACTGATCGGCAACAAAAAAGTGAACAATAAATTTGTTTAAAAATTTATTTACATAAACAACAAGGAAAGGAAAAAACAAAATGAAAGTTGTTTTGCAAAATCTGACCAAAATTTTCCCCTCCCGTCATAAGAAGGGCGAGGAAGTTATAGCGGTCAACGATTTCACCTTTACTATTCCGGACGGAAAGCTGATCGGACTTCTCGGTCCTTCCGGTTGCGGAAAGAGTACCACGCTTTATATGATAAGCGGACTTCAGAAGCCCTCGGGCGGACAGATCTTCTTCGGAGACGACGACGTCACCGAGCTTTCTGCCGAGAACAGAGGAGTAGGACTTGTGTTCCAGAACTACGCGCTTTATCCTCACATGACGGTAAAGCAGAACATTATGTTCCCGCTCCAGAACCTCAAGGGAGCTGACAAGCTCACGAAGGAGGAAATGGTAGAGCGTGCTTATACTGCCGCAAAGCTCGTACAGATCGACGAGCTTATGGACAGAAAGCCGAGCGAGCTTTCGGGCGGTCAGCAGCAGAGAGTTGCTATCGCAAGAGCGCTCGTTAAGATGCCTAAGGTTCTTCTTCTCGACGAGCCTCTTTCCAACCTCGACGCGCGTCTGAGACTTCAGACCCGTGAGGAGATCAGAAGAATCCAGAAGGAAACCGGTATCACCACCATCTTCGTAACCCACGACCAGGAAGAGGCAATGAGCATCTCGGATATGATCGTAGTTATGAAGCTCGGCGTAGTACAGCAGACGGGAAGACCTCAGGACGTTTACGACGATCCGGTCAACCTCTTCGTTGCTAAGTTCCTCGGAACTCCTCCGATCAACGTATTTGACGGTAAGGTAGAAAACGGCAAGCTTTACATCGGCGATGCAGCAGTTCTCGACACCCCCGGTGTTGAAGATCAGGCAGTTACCGTTGGTATCAGACCCGAAGGCTTTGTTCTCGACGAAAACGGACCTCTCGTATGTAACCTCAGCGGTATCGAGGTAATGGGACGCGACGTAAGCGTAGTTTCTACTCACGAAGCATCTCTCAACCCCGTTGTACGCTCGATAATCAATGCAGACAACAAGGTAGAGGCGGGCGCTACCGTAAGCTACTCGCTCAAGGCACATAAGGTGCTCATCTTCTCCAAAGAAGACGAAAGCAGAATTTACTTCTGAGAGGAGATAAACAATGGTAGAAAGTAAACATCAATGGAAAGCGTGGCTTTACCTTTCTCCCGCCATCGTGCTTCTTCTGATATTTACGGTTTGGCCTATTATCAATACCGTTTATATCTCCTTCTTTGAAGGATATAATACGATGGGTGCGGCAGCAGGCGTACAGTACGAGTTCGGATTTGCAAACTATGCAAACGTAATTGATTACAAGGAATTCATAACCTGTCTTACAAATACGTTGCTCCTTTGCGTTCTTACCGTTCCGATCTCGACTCTCCTCGCGCTTCTCATAGCAGTATGTCTGAACGCTATAAAGCCTCTTCAGAGACTTCTTCAGACAATATTCTTCCTCCCTTACGTTACCAACTCGATCGCAATCGGAATGGTATTTGCGGCGATGTTCAACGTAATCGAGCTTAGCCCCGGCGTTATAGAGTCTCCCGGTATCATAAACAACATTCTCTCGCTCTTCGGTGTTGAGCCGATCAGATGGGTAACCGTTGGATCTTCCTACTGGGCAAACATTGCCGTAATGGTAATCTATATCGTATGGAACGCGCTTCCTTTCAAGATCCTTATTCTTCTCGGCGGACTCCAGAGTGTCAACAAGCAGTATTACGATGCTGCAAAGGTTGACGGAACGAGCAGAGCAAGAGTGTTCACCAGAATCACCGTACCGCTCCTTTCTCCTATGCTTGCATACGTTATTATCACCGGATTTATCGGCGGATTTAAAGAGTATTCGAGTATCGTAGGTATATTCGGAGACGATATGGGACCGACAGGTGAGCCGAGACGTCTTAACACGATGGTCGGATTTATTTACCGCGCTATCGAGGGAAGCCATATCGGACGTGCGAGTGCGGCAGCTCTGATACTCTTCGGTATCATTCTCGTCGTAACGCTTATCAACCTTTACGTAAGTAAAAAGAAGACTCACTATTAAGGAGGTGCCGAAATGTCAGATATAACTAATGCAACTATGCAAGAGAGAGACATGAAAAAGGTATCCTCCAAGCAGAAGGTGGGAAAGATATTCGTAATGATCGCGCTTTACGCATTCCTTATCCTTATGGCGCTCATTATAATTTTCCCGTTCTACTGGATGCTCATCTCCTCTGTAAAGACTATTGAAGAGTATAAGCTCCCCGTACCCACGCTTTTCCCGCGCGAGATACTTTTAAGTAACTACGTGGACGCGTTCAATACGGCAAAGCTCGGAACGCTCTTCCTTAACACCCTTTACGTCGGTATAGTATCGACGATCCTTTCACTCGTTATCACCGTAATCTCGGCGTTTGCATTTGCAAGACTCGAGTTCAAGGGCAAGAACGCGCTCTTTGCAGCTCTCCTTGCTACCATGATGATACCGGGCGAGCTTTTCACCATTACGAACTACGTAACCGTTAACGCATTCAACTGGATGAACACGTTTACAGTTCTTATCGTACCTTTCCTTGTAAGTGTATTCTACATCTATCTTCTCCGTCAGAACTTCCTTCAGATTCCCAACGAGCTTTATCTCGCGGCTAAGGTTGACGGAACGAGCGATCTCAAATACCTCTGGAAGGTAATGATCCCTCTCTCGCTTCCCACCCTTATTTCGATAACGATACTCAAGATGATGGGTGCATGGAACTCGTACGTATGGCCGAGACTCGTTGCCAACGATGAGGCGCACCGCCTTATCACTAACGGTCTCCGTAACGCGTTTACAGATTCCACGGGTGAGGTTAACATCCCCGTACAGATGGCAGCGGTTGCTATCGTATCATTCCCGCTCTTCCTCGTATTTATCTTCCTTAGAAAGTATATTATGAAGGGCGTATCGCGTAGCGGTATCAAGGGTTAATAAACGGAAATCTTCCGATTATTATAAATAACAGAAAGGAACATTTTGAAATGAAAAAAGTTCTCGTATCACTTCTTTTACTCGTTGCAGTATGTCTGAACATGTTTGCTCTTACATCTTGTAACAAGAACAAGGCTCTCGGCGAGTTCGTAATTCCCGAAGGCGGCTTTGACACCAACACCCCCATCACCATCAAGTTCTACCACACCATGGGACAGAACCTGAGCGACGTTCTCGTTCGTTACATCGCGGAATTCAACATGATTTACCCGAACATCACGATCGAGCACGAGCAGGTTGGCGGCTATGACGACGTTCGTGACCAGATCAAGACTGAGATCACCGTTGGAAACCAGCCCAACATCGCATACTGCTATCCCGACCACGTTGCTCTCTACAACCTCGCTAAGGCAGTAGTACCGCTTGACGTTCTCATCGAGAGCGACCTCGCAGTTGGCGACACCGGCGAGATCCTCGGACTTACCGACGCGCAGGTTGATGACTTCATCGACGGTTACTACGACGAGGGAAGACAGTTCGGTGACGGCAAGATGTACACCATTCCGCTTTCCAAGTCCACCGAGGTTCTTTACTACAACAAGACCTTCTTTGATAAGCACAACATCCCGGTTCCCACCACTTGGGACGAGCTCGAGGCAGTTTGCGCACAGATCAAGGCTATTGATCCTGCAAGCACTCCTCTCGGATACGACTCCGAGTCCAACTGGTTCATCACCATGTGTGAGCAGTACGGCTCGCCCTACACCAGCGCAACCGGCGACCACTTCCTCTTCGACAACGACACCAACCGTGCTTTCGTTGAGAGATTCAGAGGCTGGTACGAGAAGGGCTACGTAACCACTCAGGAGATCTCGGGTGCTTACACCTCTAAGCTCTTCGTAGAGTCCAAGAGCTATATGTCTATCGGTTCGTCCGCAGGTGCAACCCACCAGAGACCTACCAAGGGCGAGAACGGATACCCCTTCGATGTTGGTATCGCTACCGTTCCCCAGCTCAACGCTGACAACCGTAAGGTAATTTCTCAGGGCCCCTCGCTCTGTATCTTCAACAAGGCAAATCCTCAGGAAGTTCTTGCTTCTTGGCTCTTCGTTAAGTACCTCGCTACCACCGTTGAGTTCCAGGCAGAGTTCTCGATGGCTTCCGGTTACGTTCCCGTAATCGAGTCCGTTGAGCAGAACGAAATTTACGCTAACTGGCTTGCAAAGGCTGACGGCGGCGACCAGATCGCAGCTCTCAGTATCAAGAGATGTCTTGAGCAGAAGGATGCATACTACGTATCCCCTGCATTCAACGGCTCTTCGACCGCTCGTGACCAGGTTGGACTTCTTATGCAGAAGTGCCTCACCGCTGACGCAGGCGGAGACGTTAAGAAGATGATCGCTCAGGCATTCAAGGATGCAGTTGCTGAGTGTGAATATCAGGCAGGCTGATAATTTATGAAACTTTTTAGCATTAAAAATATGACTAGAGCGCTGGCGATGATCCTCATCATCGCCACCGCGCTCACCGCTTTCGTCTCCTGTAAAAAGGACGAAGAGGGCGCAGGCGCAGAGCATATCGACTATGCAGCTTCTGTAAAGCTCGATATGAACTCGTCCTCTCTTAAAAAAGAGGTTACCGTTAAATCGTTTATTGACGGTGACACCACCCATTTCCATATTGATCCCTCGGTAGTTTCCACGGGCGTTCTCAAGGCAAGATATCTTGCTGTAAATACCCCCGAATCTACGGGAAAAATAGAAGAGTGGGGAAAGACTGCGGCAAACTTCACCAAGGAAAAGCTTTCGGGCGCTACCTCTATCTACGTCGAGTCTGACGACGATAAGTGGAACCTCGACTCGACCGGTGACCGTCACCTCGTTTGGGTATGGTACAAGGGTGAGGGCGACGCAGATTACAGAAACCTCAACATCGAAATTCTCCAGAACGGTCTTGCAAAGGCATCAAGCTCGGCGAACAATAAGTACGGCGAGACTTGTATGGCAGCGCTGAATCAGGCGAAGGCGGAGACCCTTCACCTCTTCTCGACCGATAAGGATCCTCTGTTCCCCTACGGACAGGCAACCGAGCTTACTCTTAAAGAGCTTCGCACCAATATCGAAAGCTACGACGGACAGAAGGTAGCGTTCGAGGGCGTGATCTCCAAGATCCACAGCAATACTGCATACGTGGAAGAGTATGACGAGGAGAGCGGTCTTTACTACGGAATGACCGTATATTACGGCTTCGCACTCAGCGGAACCGGACTCGGTATGATGAAGGTCGGAAACAGACTCCGTATCGTGGGTAGCGTTCAGTTCTACGAAACGGGCGGCACCTATCAGGTATCGGGACTTCAGTACTCCGATATGAGACCGAACGATCCTAACAACATTCAGCTTATCAGCGAGAACAATACTCCCTCCTTTAAGCTGACCAACGCAGAAACCTTCAAGAACAGCTCTGTTGAGCTTATTATTGGCGAAGAAAAGAAGACCTTTACCTACGCAGAGCTTGCAATGTCTACCTCGGTAGAGATGCAGAATCTCGTAGTTAAGAGTCTCTACACCACCGATAATGAAGCAAGCTCCTCGAACGGCGCGATCACCATTACCTGCGAGGTAAACGGTGTTACCGTAGCAGTTCGTACCGAGGTCCTCAAGGACGAGAGCGGCGCTATCATTACTCAGGATATTTTCGCAGGCAAGACGATAGACGTGCGCGGCATAGTTGATTACTATGACGGTAGCTATCAGATCAAGGTATATTCCTTCTCGGATATCCACATTCACTGATTTAAATTTTAAAATTTAAATAAAATAAAAAAAGGAGTGTAACTTATGAAAAAGTTAATCTCAATTTTCCTTCTTCTTGCTATGTGCGTAACTATGTTCGCGGCGTGCAAGGACAAAGAAGACGCAGGTCTCACCGAGGCTGCAGAGTACCTCTTCGCTCTTTACAGCAAGGACGCGAAGACCACCGCTTCTGACTACGACGTAGTTGGAGCAGTAAAAGTTGGCGACGTTACCTATACCGTTGAGTGGTCGGTAAACGTCAGCGAAGACAAGGTTAAGATCGTTCCCAGCGAAAAAGCAGGTATGATCACCGTTGACGTCTTCGAAAAGACCCAGGAAGCATTCACCTACACCCTCACCGCAACCATTAAGAACGATAGTGGCGACAGCATCGTTAAGACCTTCGAGCGCGAAGTTCCTAAGTATGACGTTACCACTTGGGACGCTTACATGGCTGCAAAGGAAGGCGACACCGTAAGAGTTGAAGGTATCGTTGTTGCAATCAACTCCAAGGAAAAGGGCAACACCAGAAACCACCTCTTCCTTATGGACGAGAGTGGCAAGGGCGGCTACTACTCCTACCAGATGGAAGCTGACCCGATCAAGGATCTCGGTATCGAGGTTGGTATGACCGTAAGCGTTGCAGGACCTTGCTCACCTTACAACGGCATGCAGGAGATCAAGGGCGGTACCGCTACTATCCTTGACAAGACCATCAAGACCTTCGATTATATCGATCTTACCGATAAGGTAACCGCAGAAACCGATTTCAACCAGTACGTAGCACTCCCTGTAACCTTCAAGGGCGTAACCCTTGGTTCGCAGGACCTCGAGGGATCGCATCAGTACCTCTACTTCGAGCTTAACGGCGTTAAGATGTACGTAAGATCCTACGCTACCGATTTCCCCACCAACCTCAAGGCAGATGATAAGGCAACTATGGACGCTGACCATGCAGCTCACTTCGGCTGGAAGGCAGACGTTAGCGGTATCATGATCACCTACAGCGGCGCACCCTACCTCATTCCTACTTCTGTAACTCCTTTCACCAACTACGTTGAAGTTATCAAGACTCCCGCAGAGAAGGTTGCAGCAGAGAAGGAAGCTATCAAGTTTGACGCATCTTACAGCAGCGACGCAGTTATCGACCTCGCTGCAACCGGTAAGTATTATAGCGACGTTACCATCACTTGGGCAACCAGCGATGCAACCAACGCAGCTATCGCAGACGGCAAGCTTAACCTCGTTATTCCCAACGATGCAGTTGAAGTAACCCTCACCGCTACCATTACCTGCGGCGACGTTACCGACACCAAGACCATCAAGATCAAGCTCTCCAAGGTTATCACTCCTATCAAGGATATCCTTGCAATGAACGTAACTGCTGATACTACCGATAAGTATATCGTAGCAGGCGTTGTTACCGAGATCAAGAACACCACCTACGGTAACCTCTATATTACCGACGCTGAAGGCAACACTCTCTACATCTACGGTCTCTATGATACCGAAGGCAAGAGATTTGACGCTATGGCAAACAAGCCCGCAGTAGGCGACTACATCGTAGTTAACTCGATCGTATCTGTTTACCAGGGCACAATTCAGCTCAAGAACGCTACCGTTACTTCTATCACTAACCCCTCCACCATTCCTGAGGTTACCACCATCGGTTCCGCTCTTACCGGCGACACCACCGAGAAGTACCTCGTTACCGGTGTTGTTGATGAGATCGCAAACACCACCTATGGAAACCTTTATATTAAGGACGAGGCAGGCAACAAGTTCTACGTTTACGGAGTTTACAGCGAAAACGGAGCACTCAGATTTGACGCTATGACCAAGAAGCCCGCAGTAGGCGACACTATCACCGTTTACGGTATTCTCTCGATCTACAAGAGCGAACCTCAGTTCAAGAACGCTTGGGTAGTAGTTCTTACTCCTAAGGCAGCAGAGGGTGGCGACACCGAGACTGACGCTCCTGCAGGCGACGCTCCCGCAGGCGGCGACAATGCCGGCACCACCACTCCTCCCGCAGGCGATACTCCTGCAGCAGGCACTGTAAAGGTTGTTGTTTCCGAGTATGCAACCACTAATAGCTGGGTTGACGGAAACTCCGGCTCCGCATACGGCGAAATGAAGCTTAACAACGATATTACTGCTACCGCTACCGGTACCGCAGTTGGATCCTACGCTCTTAACACCGGTAAGTATTACAGCAGCAATGGCACATGGAGATTTTACCAGACCGAGTCCGGTACTCTTACCATTAAGGCAGCTGCCGGTAAGACCATTACCTCTGTAAAGATTACCTATTCTGTTAAGAACACCGGCGTTCTTATGAACGGCACCGCACAGGTTGCATCCGATGCAGTTGTTAACGTAAACGCTAACTCGATCACCCTTACTGTTGGTCAGACCGGTACCGCTACTAACGGACAGGTTCAGATCACCGCTATCGAGGTTATCTACGCTTAAGTAAGATACTTTAATAAACACAAAGCGTCCGCTTTTTGCGGACGCTTTTGTTATTTCGTTTTGTATGCTCGCTCTTGACAAAAGTCGAAAAATCTGCTAAAATTACAGGGTAAACTATAAAAAATAAAGGAAAATATATGAAAAGAAGAATTTCACTCTCTCTGCTTTCTCTTTTTCTTGCACTGACCGTCATTTTCTCGGTCGCGTGTACGGGCGAGGAGTTGCCGATAAGCAGTATCGATATACAGGGCGAACGCGTAACGCTTGAGATAGGCTCGACCTATACGCTTCACACAAACGCGCCCGATGATATTTCGGACGATCTTGCGTGGAGCGCGTCAAACACCTCTGTCTCGGTCGATGAAAACGGACTCGTTACCGCACTTGAAATAGGAAAAGTAATAGTAACGGTCAAATATAAGGCTCTCAGCGATACTATTATGATCGAGGTCGTCGAGGAAGATCCCGATAAGCTCGATGATGCCGAAAAAGAGGACTTTTACGGTGACTACGATCCCGCAGACAGCCACGAGGAGGCGCTCGAGCGCTCAAAGCTCGGACTTCTCTCGGGACTTATTGAGACGCCCGACCAGAAGCCGTATATCGCGTCCTATCAGCCTAAGGTGGGAAGCACCTTTATAAAGAATACCGATCAGAACTACCTTGACGATAACACCTATATCGTCGTCGATGCCTACGGCAGAGAAATACTCAGAGTCTATAAGGGCGGCGGATATATTACGCTCGAGGAGGTTGCGGCGTACATGTATGCCTTCGGAGACGTCCCCGCAAACTACGTTTCAAGTAAAAATACCAAGCCGACAAGCAGTATCTGGGGCGAGTATCTTCGTCTCAACCACTCGAAATTCAGCGGAAGCACCTCCAAATATCCATACGAGCCCGAGCTTCCCGATATAAGCGGATGCGGCGGAAACCTTGAGTACTACGAAATCGACATCGGCACAACGGGTACAGACTGCGATCCCGGATATTCTGTTGCGATATATAATGACGGAAACAGAATAACACGCGGCGCGGCAAGAATCGTTTACGCTCGCTTTGAGAGAAACGGGGATAAGGTCACCGATCCGAATGAAAAGTACGTTTTCTATACCTATAATCACTATAACGATTTTCAGGAATATCTCAATTATTACGGTGGTTGGGGCGAAATGTTCGGTAACGTGACGGGTGGCGGAGAGCTTTCGAGTAAGACTAACTGCAGTCCCACTCCGTACGTAGCGGTCACTCTTTCGTCCTTTAAAACAAAGAGCGTTCCTATCGTGCTTTATTACTATGACGCATATAAATATTCGCTTTTAAGTGCATAAAAAAAGACGAGAAATTTCTCGTCTTTTTCTTTTATAAATTTTTCAGATTTTCGTAAGCGGTAAAATCGGTACGCGATACCGCAAGAGGCGTTACCGAAATATATCCGGCTCTCATAGCGTCAATATCCTTGCCAAGATCGGGAATCTCGGTAGGAACAGGCTCGCCCTCCTGAATATACATATCGTTTCCGCGACTCACAAATCTGTCCGAGAAATAAACTCCGCCCTGACGGGTGATCTTTATTCCGCTGACCGAAAGGGGAACGTTTATGTTGTAAAGATCCGCCTTCGAGAGAAGATCGTTTTCGCAGAAGAAATCGTATATTCTGTCGAGATTTTCATAAGCCACGTCGAACGTCGGCGTGTCGGTCGAGATCGCAATTCCCTTGATTCCTACTCGTGCGCCCTCGTAGATAGCGCCTATCGTGCCCGAATATACTATATCGTCGCCGAGATTGTATCCGTAGTTTATTCCCGAAAGAAGAAGGTCGAAGTCCTCGCAAAGTCCTGCCGTTGCAAAGCGGACGCAGTCTGCGGGTGTAGAGTCAACGTAGTATGCTCTGATAGAGGGGTCGAGATCGACCTTTTTTATTTCGATCTCCGAGCAAAAATCAATAGACTGACTTTTTCCGCTCTGCTCGGATTTAGGCGCGATAAGAGTGACCTCTCCGAGTTTCGTCGCCCATTTTGCAAGATGCAGAATGGACGGGGAAAGGTATCCGTCGTCGTTGGTTATAAGAATTTTCACAGCCAGCCCTCGTTACTTTCCTTGAATTCCTTAAGACGTGCGTCGGCATCGGCAATAAGAGACGCCATTTCGTCCAAGCTGTAAACGGTCGCACCGCAAGCGCAGGCGTGTCCGCCTCCGTTGTACTTTTCTGCAATCGGATTTACAGTTACGAATCTCGAACGCAGACGAACGCGGATCGAATCGTCCGCATTGTCGATAAATGCGATCCAGATGAGAGAATTTTTGATCGATTCCATATAAGATACCGATGCGCTTGCCTCCTCTGAGGTGAGCGAAAAGGCTTCCTGCATCTCGCGCGTGACGTGCAGATACGCAACTCCGTTTTCGCTTATCTGCATCTTTTCGTAAACGTACGCCTGGAATTTCAGAGTGTGGAATTCCTTCATATAGAGATTTGCGTGAAGTGTATCGAGGTCAACGCCCATATCGAGAAGCATTCCCGCAAGGCGAAGCGTTTCGCCTGAGACCGATCTGAAACGGAATCTGCCTGAGTCTGTTACCATTCCCGCGTAGATGTAGGTTGCTGCCTCAACGTTTATCTTAAGCTCGTCTTTAAAGGTGTTGTAGAAGTCTGCAACCATTTCGCATACAGACGATCTTTCCTCCTCAACCCACTCGTAATCGGCGTAATGCTCGAGGTTTATGTGGTGGTCAAACTTTATCTTCTCGCGGCAGAGCATAAATTTCTGATTGGATATTCTGTCGGACGTTGCCGTATCGAGAATAAGCGCAAGAGCGTCCGCATAGAAGGAGTCCTCAACTGCACTGTCCTCGCTTCCGAGGAATGAAACGTAGTCAGAGTAATCGTCGTTTATAAGGCGGATATCCTTCTCGGGGAAGGTGAGACGGAGTATCTCGCGAAGACCCTTGGTCGAGCCGACCGCGTCTCCGTCGGGACGCTTGTGACGGAAGATGATTATCTTGTCATATTCCTTGATTTTGTTAAGTATCGTTTGTTTTGCAGTAAGACTCATTTTTAATTCTCCTGTTTTGAGAGAGCGCAGAGGTCGCTGAGCAGACTCATTGCTTCTTCCTTGTTTCTGAGTGTTGCGCCGCTCGCCTTTGTGTGACCGCCGCCGCCGTATTTTACGGCAATCTTGTTTATGTTGTGGGTGTGTGAGCGTATCTCACAGAGAACACCGCTCTCGCTTTCGGTAAAGTTTACCCAGGAGTCGATGCCCTTTATCTCTGCCATAACGTTTACCATGGCTCTTGAAAGGGTAAAGTCGTCAGCACCGTAGCCGTCCGCCTCCTTGCGAGTTGTGTATATGTATGCAACTCTGTGGGGAGTCATTTCGATTTTCAGAACGAATCTCGCCCTGAGCTTGATAAAATCGAGATCGTCCGAGTAAAGATTTTTGTAAATATCTGCGGTGTCAAACTCTCTCTCCATCAAAAATGATGCGTACCTGAAGGTCTGTGCACTCGTTGAATCGTAGCGGAAGCGTCCCGAATCGGTTATCATTCCCGTGTAAAGCGCCTTTGCGGCAACGCTCGAGACGGTGAGTCCGCAGTTATAAGCAAACGCGGTGATAAGTCCGCAGCAGCTTTCAAACGAGGTGTCGGTAAGCTCAACGTCGGCTATCTTCTCGCAGAAGATATGGTGGTCAAATCGCGCGCTTTCGGGAGCGAGTGTGTATCTCTCGTCCGAAATGAGGGCCTTTGCCGAGGTGTCAAGCACGATCGACAGGGCGTTTTTGTAATACTCGTCGGGGATTTCGTCCATGACGGCTCCCTCAATAAAGGCGTATCTCTGCGTCATATCGCCGACTATGTAAACCTTCTTTTCAGGGAAAGAGTCGAGAATTATGTTTTTAAGTCCTATCTGACTTCCGAGCGCGTCTCCGTCGGGATTTTTGTGACGGTGAATTATAACGGTCGGATATTTCTTGATAAGCTCAAGTATCTGGTTATACATTGGTTTTTAGTATCCTTTCTTTTAGAGAGGCGAGGTGTGCCTCAATGCGGTCGATTATAAGTCCGTAAGCGACTCTGTTTTTGCCGCCCTCGGGGATTATGACGTCCGCTTTTTTCTTGCTCGGCTCAACGAATGCCTCGTGCATAGGCTTTACCGTAGATAAATACTGATCAATAATCGAGTCGAGCGAGCGACCGCGCTCCTTGACGTCACGCATAATTCGTCTGATTATGCGTACGTCTGCATCGGTATCAACGTAAAATTTCATATCGAGACGGGAAAGAAGCTCCTCGTTCTCAAAAATAAGTATCCCTTCGAGGATTATAACGCTCGCGCTGTCAACGTGCCTCGTCTTGTCGCTTCTGTCGTGGACTGTGTAGTCATAAATAGGGCACTCGATGCTTTCGCCCGATCTTAAAATGTCAAGATGACTTATTAGAAGATCTGTGTCAAACGCATCGGGGTGGTCGTAATTTATACGTGCGCGTTCCTCAAGGGTAAGCCCCGACTTTGACTTGTAGTAGTCGTCGTGGCGCATAAGAGCGACCTTGTCTCCAAAATGCGAAGCTATATTTTCGGCAAGAGTAGTCTTTCCGCTTCCCGAGCCGCCTGCAATACCGATTATTATTCTCTGACTCAAAATATTTTACCTCCGAGGTTTTAAACGATGATCTCGTGTATAAGCACCGGCTTTTCGGGAGCGCCGCTTGTAAAGGCTATTGCGGAGAGTATCTGCGCCTTTGCCGCCTCGATAGTTTCGGGCTTTTCGGTGAATATGCGAGCAATCACGTCTCCGCATTTTACCGCATCAGACGGCTTTTTGAGGAGAATTACGCCCGCTCTCGGGTCGATAACAGAATCCTTGGTCGTTCTTCCCGCACCGAGAGTCATAGCCGCGAGACCGATCTTTTCGGCGTCGCAGGAGAGGATATATCCGTCGCTTTCGCAGATGACGTCATACGAATATTTCGCCTCTCCGAAAAGGGAGGTGTCTTTTGCATAGGAGTCGTCTCCGCCTTGCTCTCTGATCCACTCGCAGAACTTTTCAAAGGCTTTTCCGCTACTAAGGGTATCGTTAACTCTCTTTGCAGCCTCCTCGTGCGATATTTTGCACGAGAACTCTACCATAAGAGTTGCAAGGGTGAGACATACGGTTTTGAGATCCTCGGGACCGCCGCCGCGAAGGACCTCGATTGCCTCGCAGACCTCGATCGCATTTCCGATCGCGTGTCCGAGAGGAAGATCCATATTAGTTATGACAGCCGCGGTGCGTCTGCCGTGCGCCTTGCCGATTTTTACCATAGTTTCGGCAAGATTTTTAGCATCGTCGGGAGTTTTCATAAACGATCCGCGACCGCACTTTACGTCAAGAACTATCGATTTCGTTCCTGCCGCGAGCTTTTTGCTCATTATCGAGGACGAAATGAGGGGCATCGAGTCAACCGTTGCGGTAACGTCACGCAGAGCGTAAAGCTTCTTGTCAGCAGGAGCAAGATCAGCACTCTGACCGATAACCGCTATCGAGCATCTGCCTACCTGAGCGGCAAACTCGTCGGGAGAAAGGGAGGTGCGGAATCCGGGGAAGGATTCGAGCTTGTCAACAGTACCGCCCGTGTGACCGAGACCGCGACCGCTCATCTTCGCAACAACACCGCCACAAGCGGCAACGAGGGGAGCAACTACAAGGGTGGTCTTGTCACCAACTCCGCCCGTCGAGTGCTTGTCAACGCTCGCGTCACCGAACGCCGAAAGATCAACGGTATCGCCCGAGAGCATCATTGCCTCGGTGAGATCGCAGATCTCTCTGTCATTCATACCCTTAAAATAGATTGCCATCATAAGAGAGGACATCTGATAATCGGGAATCTCGCCTGCGGTATAAAGCTTTATCATCTCGAATATCTCGTCGCGCGAGATCTCAAGACCGTGCTTCTTTTTTTCAATAATATCGTACATTCTCATAAAAAGTACCTCGTTTTTATCGGAGCTTTTCGGGACCGAAGCTGCTCGGGAAAAGCTCTCCGAGAGTGTAGGACTTTATCTCGCTTCCGTCAAAAAGCAGAACGATAAAATCCTCGTTGCAAAATTCTGTCATTACCTGACGGCATACGCCGCAGGGAGGGGTGAGCGAGGAGATCGGAGCATCCTTTTTTCCTCCGACTATCGCAATAGCCGAGAAATTGCGCTCGCCGCTGTGGACTGCGCTGAAAAATGCAACTCTCTCCGCGCAAACGGTGGGCGTGTAGGACGCCGACTCTATATTTGCCCCCGTATATACTGCTCCGTGATCGGTAAGCAGAGCCGCACCGACCGCGAAATTTGAATAGGGGCAGTAGCTTTGCTCTCTGGCAAGAAGAGCCTTGCCAACGAGCATATTCATTGTTTCGGTGTTCATATAATTTCTCCGTTTATTTAAGAAACTTTTTTACCTTCTGACTGATAAAGTAAAATCCATCGACAGTTCCGAGATTTTCGCTTGGAATATCCTTTGCGTAGATAATATAGGGAACGTATTCTCGCGTGTGGTCGGTGCTCTTATCAGACGGATCGCATCCGTGGTCTGCGCTTATCATAAGCACGTCATCGTCCGAAAGACCTTTTATAAACTCTCCGAGCCAAGCGTCAAATTCGCTGATTGCACTTGCATATCCGTCAGCATCCTGTCTGTGACCGTAGAGCATATCGAAATCAACGAGATTTACAAAGCAAAGACCTCTGAAATCGCGTGAAAGAAGCTCGGACGTCTTTTTCATGCCCTCGCGGTTGTTGTGCGTGGGATACGTCTCGGTAATTCCCGACATTGCGAAAATATCACCGATCTTGCCTACGCCGATGACGTCAAAGCCGTCCGCTTTAAGCTCGTTTAACATCGTGTCCTTCGGGGGAACAAGCGAAAAATCGCGTCTGTTTTCAGTTCTCTTGAAGTTCGGATATTCTCCCTCAAAGGGGCGCGCGATAACTCTGCCCACTCCGTGCTCGCCGACAAGAAGCTCTCTTGCCGTCTTGCAGATAGAGTAAAGCTCGCTGACGGGAACTATATCCTCGTGCGCGGCGATCTGGAATACGCTGTCTGCCGAGGTATAGACGATAAGAGCGCCCGTTTCTACCTGCTCTTTTCCGTAGTCGCGTATAACGTCGGTACCCGAATAGGGAAGATTGCAGATAACCTTTCTGCCGACCGCCTTTTCAAAGGCTTCTATAACGTCGCTCGGAAATCCGTTAGGGTAGGTGGGCATAGGCGACTCGGAAACGAGTCCTGCTATTTCCCAGTGACCTGTCGTCGTGTCCTTTCCGCGGCTTATCTCACGAAGGCGCGCAAAGCTTGCAGACGGCGAGTCTGCCCTTTTGATGCACGAAACTCCGTCAATATTGCCAAGTCCCATAGAAATAAGGCTTTGCGCGGAGAATTTCTCGCTCTTTGATATACTTAAAAGGGTATTAGCACCTGCATCACCGAAATCTGCGGCATCGGGTGCTTCTCCGATTCCAAAGGAATCAAGAATTATAAGAAAAACTCTTTTTTTCATATTTTCAGTTCTTTATAGCAACGTTAAGTGCTATCTTCATCATATCTGTAAAGGTGTTCTGACGCGCGTCTGCATCAAGTGCCTCTCCGCGCATAATGTGGTCGGAAACCGTGCATATCGCAAGAGCCTTCTTGCCTGCTGCCGCCGCGTTCATATAGAGCGCTGCCGCCTCCATTTCAACGCCGAGAACGCCCATCTTGTACCAGCCCTCGTTGAAGCTCGGGTCTGCGTGATAGAAAATGTCGGACGAGAGGAGGTTGCCTACCTTGTAGCGTACGCCAAGCTCCTTTGCCTCGTTTACTGCCGACTCAAGAAGCTCGTAGCTTGCTATGGGAGCGTAGTTTCCGTTAAGCTTGTACTGATCCTGATATGCGGAGTTGGTGCAAGCGCCCATTCCGATTATAACGTCACGAAGCTGTACGTCGTCTGCAAGACCGCCTGCCGATCCGATACGGATAATATTCTCAACTCCAAAGAAGTTGTAAAGCTCGTAGGAATAGATGCCGATAGAGGGCATTCCCATTCCACTTGCCATTACGGTTACGGGTACGCCCTTATATGTTCCCGTATATCCCTGAATACCGCGTACGTTGTTGATAAGACGGGGATTTTCAAGGAAGGTCTCTGCAACGAATTTCGAGCGCAGAGGATCTCCGGGCATAAGGACTGTTTTCGCGAAATCCGCGGGTTCTGCTTTTATGTGAGGTGTGTGCTTACTGCTCATTTTACTTTCTCCTTAATAGTTAGACTGACTTTTCTCGTTTTTAGCGATCTTTACGATACGGCTGGTGCCGAGACGGGAAGCGCCGAGATTTATGAAATCCTCTGCGTCCTCAAGAGAGGAAATTCCGCCTGCCGCCTTGATAAGTACGCCTTCTCCGACGTGCTTTGCGAAAAGGGCAACGTCCTCGCGAGTAGCTCCTGCGGTCGAAAATCCGGTGGAGGTCTTGATGTAGTCTGCGCCCGAAGCGGTAACTATCTCGCACATCTTGATCTTCTCCTCGTCGGTAAGAAGGCAGGTCTCGATTATTACCTTAAGTATCTTTTCTCCGCAAGCCTCCTTGAGAGCTTTAAGCTCGGAGAGGATCTCATCGTACTTTTTGTCCTTGAGGTGACCGATGTTTATAACGGTGTCTATCTCGTCCGCGCCGTTTGCAATAGCGTCCTTTGCCTCAAAAACCTTGGTAGCGGCGGTCGAATATCCGTTAGGGAATCCGATTACCGTGCAGATAGCAAGCTTGTCTCCGACGTAATTTTTAGCGTCCTTTACGTAAGACGCGGGAATGCATACCGAAGCGGTAGCAAAGCGCATACCGTCGTCGCAGACAGCCTTTATCTCCTCCCAGGTTGCGCTCTGGGAAAGAAGGGTGTGATCGCATTTAGAAAGAATTTTGCTGAGTTCCATTGTTTTTATCTCCTTTAAAGTGAATTTTGTTCTTTTATTTTGTTCTGCCAGCATTTGTGGCACATTGCAATATAACTGTCGTTTCCGCCGAGCATCACCTGTGCGCCCTCGGTGACTATCTTCATATCCGCGGTTATTCTCGCGTTTACGATAGCCTTTTCACCGCAGTCACATACCGTCTTTATCTCGGATATCGAGTCCGCAACCTCGAAAAGACGCTTGCTTCCCTCGAAAAGACTGCAAAGGAAGTCTGCGCGCAGACCGAAGCAGAGTACGGGAATTGAATATTCGTCAACTATTCTGCGAAGCGAATCTACGTGAGCGGACGTGAAGAATTGACACTCGTCTGCAATTATAACGTCGTAGCTTGCCGCCTTTTCGGAGAAGATAGAGAAAAGATCGTCGTTCTTTTCAACGGTATCGCATTTTGCTTCAAGTCCGATACGCGATCTGACTATTTTCTCTCCGTCTCGCGTGTCGAGGGCGGGCTTTATCAGCCAGACCTTCATTCCGCGCTCTTCGTAATTGAATTTCGTGATAAGTGCCTGTGCCGTTTTGGACGAGCCCATAGCTCCGTATTTGAAGTAAAGCTTTGCCATTGTGTACTCCTATATTATATTATTTGTTTTTAGTATATCATTATATCATATTATTCTCAAAAATGGAAGAGTTTTTTGCTATTTTTATTAAAAATAACCTAATTTTCTCCTGCCGCATATTATAGATATGCGGAGGGAAATTATATGAAACTGTCAGAGCTGTTTTACACCTGCCTCAGTGCGAGCTATACAAGGACGGGAGTCAGCGCCGATTACGCGGTAGAAAAGAGAGGGGAAGAGCTGATCATACTCTTTCAGAAGTCAAACGGAGCACTTGACTGGAAAAACAATCTCGATTTCCCCTGCGTGCCATATAAGAAAATGGACGAGAGCGTCTGGAGAGCTCACCGCGGATTTCTCAGAGTGTGGAAGGAGATCGAGGAAAGCGTAAAGCCATATATTATGGACGGGAGCGTAAAGAAAATAACGGTTGCAGGATATTCCCACGGAGCGGCAATCGCGATGCTCTGTCACGAATATATCTGGTATAACCGCCCCGACCTTCGTGATAATCTTCACGGCTACGGATTCGGCTGTCCGAGAGTCTTTTGGGGACTTTCGTGCGGAGATATATGTAAGCGCTGGGAAAGCTTTACGGTGGTGCGAAATATAGACGATATTGTAACACATCTTCCGCCGATTATCTTCGGATATCGACACGTGGGAAAAATGCTTGAGATCGGAGAAAGCGGAAAATACTCGGTATTTGAGGCGCATTTTGCCGAAAATATACTCATTGAGCTTGCAGAATACGAAGAAAAAACACAGG
Source organism: Eubacteriales bacterium (assembly GCA_045535095.1). Classification (GTDB taxonomy): domain Bacteria; phylum Bacillota; class Clostridia; order Oscillospirales; family CAG-272; genus SIG672. The sequence continues at coordinate 21,298 of JAZSKY010000070.1, forward strand.
TTTGAAAACCTGTGTTTTTATTATTTTGGATTTCAGAATATCGGATATCCTGCCGCCTCGTGAGCCGCTTTAAGCTCGTCACAGAGCTGTACGATCTCATCAGTGGAAAGCTGGCTTCCGGTGTGAGGATCGAGCATTGCAGCGTGGTAAACGTGCTCCATAGACATTTCGTGAGCCGCCGCTATCGTGAGAAGCTGAACGTTGATGTTGGTCATGTTCATAGCCGCACACTGGGGAGGAAGCTCGCCGGCGAAGGTCGGGTGGATTCCCGCTTTGTCGACCATACAAGCAACCTCTACGCATGCGTTAGCAGGAAGGTTCGAGATAAGTCCGTTATTGATAACGTTTCCACCGATCTTGTAGGGAACGTCGGTAACCATTGCTTCCATAATACGAGAAGCGTATTCCTTGGAACGCGTGTGCGTTACGTTTCCGCCTGCCATAAGCTCTTCTCTCTGAGTAGCCCACTTTTCGATGTTCTTTATGCAGCGTCTGGGATACTCGTCAAGCGGAATGTTGAATTTCTCGATAAGCTCGGGACGGTTTTCCTTGATGTAAAGGTAGTTGTACTCCGCGTTGTGCTCACTGGACTCGGTGCAGTAGTAGCCGAACTTGTCAATATAGTCGTATCTGACCATATCTCCGTGCTTTTTGGTAGCATTCTTTTCCTTTGCGCGACGCTTGATCTCGGGGTAAAGGTCGTTTCCGTCCTTGTCGCGGATGTCAAGGAGCCATCCCATGTGGTTGATACCTGCGATAGTTTCGTATCTGCCTTCCATCTTGTCCTCCATGCCGAGGTCTTTGAGAAGGTGATGTGAGCAGACCTGTACGCTGTGGCAAAGACCGATAGTCTTGACCTTGGTGTATCTCTGCATATAGCCTGCGAGTATCGCCATCGGGTTAGTGTAGTTAAGAAGCCAAGCGTTGGGACATACCTCTTCTATATCTGCGGCAAACTCCTTCATTACGTGAATGGTACGGAGTCCTCTGAAAATACCGCCGATTCCGAGCGTGTCGCCGATAGTCTGGCGAAGGCCGTACTTCTTGGGAATTTCAAAGTCGATTATCGTGCAGGGATCGTAGAGACCGCCCTGAATAGCGTTGATTCCGAAATTTGCGCCGCGAAGAGCGTCCTTGCGCTGTTCTACGCCGAGATACTTCTTGACGGTTGCGCGGTTTTCGTTAATGTTCTTGTTAAGAGTGGTGATAAGAAGATAGGAATCCTCAAGGCGCTCCTCGTCAATATCGT
>JAZSKY010000071.1:0-68587 GCA_045535095.1 Eubacteriales bacterium
ACCAACGACCTCCGGGTTATGAGCCCGACGAGCTACCAACTGCTCTACCCCGCGATATATATTTCCTTAGCGGAACAGTCCTATTATAGCACGTGACTTCTGATTTGTCAAGTCTTTTTTGAAAAAATATCGTTTTTTTATCCTATTTTATCTTCTTTTTACCGTCTTTGCGAAGGTGAGCGCGTAGATTTCGTCCGCGCCTGCGTCCTTCAGGAGTGACGCGCAGGTCGAAAGAGACGCTCCGCTTGTGACAACGTCGTCAACGAGAATTACAGTTTTGCCCTTTATCTTATCGTGCGCATTCTCCTTTAAAAGATAAGACTCCCTTGCGTTAGACTCGCGTCCCGTGACGTCGAGCTTTTTCTGCTGAACGCTTCCCTTTTTACTAAGAAGATCAAGCGACATCGCTCCAAGCTCGTCCGCTATCATTTTGGCAAGTATCTCGGACTGATCGTGTCCGACGCTTCTCTTTCTTCTTTTCGATCTCGGCACGAATGTAACTACTATGTCGCCCAGAGAGGCGATCTCCGAATAGAGTACGCCGACCATTTTATGCGCCATAAACTCAAAGAGCTTTTCGTCCCTTATATCCTTCGCGGACAGAACGAGGCTGTCTGTGACGCTATCTGCCGATGTGTATGCGGACACGCTGAGAAGTCTTTTTACCGTCCTCTTACAGTTATCGTGAATGCAGGTACACTCGGACACCTTTTTATGGCAGATCTTACAGTACGCGTTTATCTCGCTCTCCCATTTTTCGGCGCAGTTATCGCACAAAACGCGCTCGTCATAGTACGGAAGTATCTCGCGACACGCAGAGCATCTCGGCGGAAAAAGAAGGGCTGAAACGGTTTTTATTATCCTCTTCATAGATCCTCTTCCATCGCCTCAAGAACGTATCTGAGGCCCGTATATCTCTTCGTGAGGCGCTTGTTTTCAACCATCATCTGCACGATATCCGAGCGTCCGACGATGATGACCATTCTCTGCGCACGCGTGACTGCGGTATAGAGAAGGTTTCTCGTGAGCAGACGCGGAGAGTACATATAAGCAGGAATTATAACGACGGGATATTCGCTTCCCTGACTCTTATGTATCGTTATTGCGTAGGCGTGCTCGAGGTCGTCAAGCTCGTCATAGCCGTAGGTGGTGAGCTTTCCGTCGAAATCGACGTACATCTTCTCGTCCACGTTATCAATAGCCTTTATGACACCGATATCGCCGTTGAACATTCCCTCTCCGTCCTCGTTGCCGCGAGTCCACGGAATGGAATAGTTATTTCGTATCTGCATTACCTTATCGCCCTCGCGGAAGGTAACATCGCGCACCTTCTTCTCTTTTTTGTCCTTTGACGGCGGATTTTGCGCGTTACGGAGTATCTGATTCAGCACCTCCGTGCCTGCCACACCCTTACGCGAAGGGGTGATTATCTGCACCTCGGAGAGAATGTCCTTTCCGTAGGTCTTTGGGAGTCTGTGCATACAGAGATCGGACACGGTTTGCGCTATCTGTGACTCGTCGGGACGGGAAATGAAGAAAAAGTCTCCCTTTTTATCGTCCAGAACGGGAAGGTCGCCGTCATTTATCGCGTGCGCGTTAGTGACGATTCTACTCTCCCTCGCCTGTCTGTATATTTCGGTAAGTCTGACCGACGGGAAAACGTCGCTCTCCAGAAGGTCACAAAGCACGTTACCCGCTCCGACAGAGGGTAGCTGATCGGCGTCACCGATAAGGATAAATCTCGATCCGGGCTTGACCGCTTTAAGCAGAGACGCCATAAGCTGGGTGTCAACCATCGACGCCTCGTCGATAATTATGACCTTTTCGTCGAGAAGATTATTCTCGTTTCTTCGAAATCTCGGCTTATCGTCGGAGGTGAACTCCATTTCAAGGAGTCTGTGTATGGTCTTTGCCTCCATCTGCGTTGTCTCGGACATTCTCTTTGCCGCGCGGCCTGTGGGTGCGGCGAGAGCAACGCTGATACCCATCTTATCAAAGATACGTATTACCGCCTTTATGATCGTGGTCTTACCCGTACCGGGTCCACCCGTCAGCAGCATTACGCCGCTCGAAATTGCCTCAACTATCGCCTTTTTTTGAAGAGACTCGTACTCTATCATTTCCTCCTCTTCTACCATATCGACAAGGCCCTTTGCGTCCTCTATAAGCACGCTCGGTCTTATTTTACTAAGCAGAAGAAGCTTTTGAGCGATATATCTTTCGGACTCATAATAGTCCTTTAAATAGACACATTCCTGATCGAAATATCTCGTTATGACCGTTTTGCCCTCGGAGGTCAGGGTATCTATTGCCTCTACTACCGCGTCTGCGTCACAGCTTATCATAGATGCAACGTGCTCGGCAAGGCGCTTTTTCGGAATGAAGGCGTGTCCGTTTCCGATAGCGTTCGAGGAGAGCGCGTAGGTCACGCACGACTTTATTCTATACGGAGAATTCTCGGCAACTCCAAGCGATTTTGCAAATTCGTCCGCGCGCTCGAAGCCGATTCCGTATATCTCGTCGCAAAGGAGATAGGGGTTTTGCTTTATTATATCGACAGCGCCCGATCCCCACTTTTTAAATATCTTCATTACGGTCGCAGGGCCGAAATATTCGCGGCAGAAGAGCATCAGTCCTCTCATTCCGAACTGATTTTTGAAAGCTTCGCTTATTTCATTCGCCTTTTTCGGCTTGATTCCGGGAATATCGCAGAGCAGATGAGGCGCGTTTTCGATAACGTCAAGCGTCTCGCCGCCAAACATAGCAACTATCTTCTCCGCCGTCTTTTTGCCTATTCCCTTTACAACGCCCGACGCGAGATATTTTATCATCGCCGCGCCCGTTGCGGGAAGCTGCTTTTCGTAATAGACTACCCGAAACTGCTTTCCGTAGCTCGGATGTGTCTCCCATTTTCCCTGCGCGCGGATCATTTCGCCCTCCTGCGTGCAAGGCATTATTCCGACTGCGGTGATAAGCTCCTCGTCGGTCTCAAGAAGGCAAACAGTATAGCCGTTTTCCTTATTTTCATACATTACTGTCTCTACGCTTCCCTCGACTGTGAGAAGCTCTTTTTCGTCGAACAAAGATTCCATACCGTTTCACCTCCTATAATTTTATTTTTTGTTTTTCCGATCTTCCCTGTCTCTTCTTACGTCGTGCCACGCTTTATTAAAAAGCAGTCTCTGCAAAATATAGAGCGCGAAAACGAGAAGGATCGCAAGAAATATCTCTATTATAAGTTGCAGCATAGAAATTCACCTCGTAGTTCATTCTATGCCGCACCCTGTTTTTTTGATTATCCTATAACCGCCGCTTTGATTTTATCGGCAACGTCGGTCTTTTCCCACGCTACGCCGAGATCCTCGCGTCCCATGTGACCGTATGCCGCAAGGGGTGCGTAGATAGGCTTACGAAGGTCAAATTTCTCGATAATTGCCGCAGGACGAAGGTCAACGATCTTTGATACTGCCTCGGAAATTGCCTCGTCAGAATACTCGGACGTGCCGAATGTATCTATCATTACCGAAACCGGCTTTGCAACGCCGATCGCGTAAGCAAGCTGAACCTCGCACTTCTTTGCAAGTCCTGCCGCTACGATATTCTTTGCAACGTATCTTGCAGCGTAAGCCGCGCTTCTATCAACCTTTGTCGGATCCTTACCCGAGAAAGCGCCGCCGCCGTGTCTGCCATATCCACCGTAGGTGTCAACGATGATCTTTCTTCCGGTAAGTCCGCTATCGCCCTGAGGTCCGCCGATAACGAAGCGTCCCGTGGGGTTTACGTATATCTTGGTCTCGCTATCAAGAAGCTCTGCGGGAACGGTGGGGATTATTACCTCGTTTATAATATCCTCTCTGATCTTCTCCTGAGTTACCTCGGGATCGTGCTGGGAGGAGATAACAACGGTGTCAACTCTTACGGGCTTATCGTCCTCATATTCGACCGTAACCTGTGTCTTTCCGTCAGGACGGAGATATGCGAGCTTTCCGCACTTACGCGCGTTTGTGAGCGCCTTTGCAAGCTTATGAGCGAGCGAAATGGGAAGAGGCATAAGCTCGGGAGTCTCGTCGGACGCATATCCGAACATCATTCCCTGGTCGCCTGCGCCAATATCGTACTTATCCTCGTCGCCGTTTTTAGCCTCGAGAGATTTATCAACTCCCTTTGCGATATCGGGCGACTGACTGTGTATTGCGCTGATGACAGCACAGGTATCGCAGTCAAATCCGTACTTTGCTCTATCGTATCCGATCTCTCTTACCGCCTCGCGGATGATGTCGTCATACTTTACGACAGCGCTTGTGGTGATCTCTCCCATTACCGAAATTATGCCCGTAGTTGTGGTAGTTTCGCACGCAACACGCGCCATGGGATCCTGCGCCAGAATGGCGTCGAGTATCGAGTCGGAGATCTTATCGCAGATCTTATCGGGATGTCCCTCGGTTACAGATTCTGATGTAAAAAGTTTTTTCATTTTTTAGCCTTCCTTTATTTTTCTTGTTTTGGAGGCAAACAAAAGAGCGTCAGTCAGTTTCCCGCAGACGCTCGCATTTATTTTGCTCTCATCTCTTAGGAATTGGCACCTTCCCGAAAAGGTCTCGGCAGGTTGCCGTAGGATCAACGGGCCTATCCCTCCCCTACTCTTGATGATCTATTAGATTCAAGTAGAATTATAACACACAGAGTGTGCTATGTCAAGTATTTTGAAGCGGATTTTTTGATTTTTTTCAGGCAAAAACGCCAAACGCCGCGACCACTCCGTAGGACGCGAGAGTCATTATCACGCCTGCTATCATAACTCCGAAAAGGCAGGAAAGAACCGCCTTCCAGAACTTCATATCGATAGTTGCGGCAACGAGAGAGCCTGTCCACGCACCCGTTACGGGAAGCGGAATTGCAACGAAAAGGCAAACTCCCCAGAACGAGTACTTTTCTATCTTATCGCGGTTTTTATCGGCTTTTTTAGTGAGCCAAAGGGCAAATTTTCTGAGAAATGCCACGCGACAGGACGAGAGATACTCTATTATCTTTTTAATAAAAAGGAGAATAAACGGAACCGGAATCATATTTCCGATAACGGCAAGAATATAATTCTGCCACCACGGAAGTCCGAGCGCCGCTCCAAGCGGTATTGCGCCTCTCAGCTCAATGATCGGGATCACCGAGCAAAGCATCACGCACAGCTCTTCTCCGAGAGTTTCAAGAAAAAACTGCTGTATGATCTCTTTCATAAAATCCTCTTTTAAAGGTGTAGTATTTTAGAGAGCCTCTTATAAAGAAGCAGTGCTATACCCGAGCACAAAAGTCCCTTCACGATATTGAAAGGAACGACCGCGAAAAGCACGAAGGTTGCTTTATCGTGGATAAATCCCGTAACTGCCGCGCCTGCGGCGATTATCGAGTCAAGCGGCATAAACGCCGAATACATCGGGAGCATAATATAGTAGTTGATAAGTCCGCCTACAATAGCAAGCGAGACTATTCCGATCGCCATTCCGACGAGCGCGCCCTTCAGCGATTTTCTGTACTTATAAACGAGCGCCGCAGGTACTGTGAGACAGCATCCCGTGACGAAATTGGCAAATTCGCCGACAAATCCCGTCGTCGTTCCGTTTATCAGAATGTTAAGGACGTTCTTGACAAACTCCATAATGAGCGCCGCGAGCGGTCCCATTGCAAAGCCGCCCATCATTATTACCGACTCGCTGAGGTCGAGCTCGTAAAAGCTCGGCGCGATGAAAACTATCGGAAATTCAAAGAGCATAACGAGCACTGAAAGCGCCGAAAGGAGTCCTATTTTTACTATGTATCTTACCCTTGTGTTTTTCATTTTTCTTTCTCCTATATATAAAATATCGGAGAAAAGACAGTGCAATATTGCCGTAAATACGGGGAAATTAAAGTTCTATCTTTTCTCATCCGGCCTTTACCGTCGGTGCAGGAATTTCACCTGCTCGGCGCTTTTTAAGCGTTTGCGGACTCTACCGCCGGTGTGGAATTTCACCAATCTCTCAAAGTATAGTATATAAAAATTACGGCGGGCGGTTACCCGCCCGCCGTATGCGTTCAAGTTATATTATTAAACTTACGCGAGGATCTCAGCAACAACGCCCGATCCTACGGTTCTACCACCCTCACGGATAGCGAAACGGAGTCCCTTTTCGATAGCGATAGGAGTGATAAGCTCAACGCTCATATCAACGTTATCGCCAGGACGGCACATTTCAACGCCGTCGGGAAGAGTGATGGTTCCGGTAACGTCGGTAGTTCTGAAATAGAACTGAGGTCTGTAACCAGCGAAGAAGGGCTTCTGACGTCCGCCTTCCTTCTCGGTAAGAACGTAAACCTGTCCAACGAACTTGGTGTGGGGCTGAACCGAACCGGGCTTACAGAGAACCTGTCCACGCTCGATCTCGTTCTTAGCTACGCCACGGAGAAGTGCACCGATGTTGTCACCAGCCTGAGCCTCGTCAACGATCTTGTGGAACATCTCAACACCGGTAACGGTGGTGGAAGCCTTCTCGTCGGAAAGACCAACGATTTCGCAAACGTCACCGATCTTAACGGTACCACGCTCTACTCTACCGGTAGCAACGGTACCACGTCCCGAGATCGAGAATACGTCCTCGACGGGCATAAGGAAAGGAAGATCGGACATACGGTCGGGAGTAGGAATGAAGGAGTCAACTTCGTTCATGAGCTCAAGGATAGGAGCGTACTCGGGCGAGCTGAGGTCGGTAGAAGCCGACTCAAGAGCGTCACGAGCAGAACCGCGAACGATACGAGTATCGTCGCCGGGGATGTCGGACTGCGAGAGAAGATCACGGATCTCCATGTCAACGAGGTCGAGAAGCTCATCGTCGTCAACGAGGTCGGTCTTGTTCATGAATACAACGATTGCAGGAACGCCAACCTGACCAGCGAGAAGAACGTGCTCTCTGGTCTGCTGAAGAGGACCGTCGGTACCTGCAACAACAAGGATAGCGCCGTCCATCTGAGCTGCACCGGTGATCATGTTTTTAACATAGTCAGCGTGTCCGGGGCAGTCAACGTGAGCGTAGTGACGAGCGTCGGTCTCGTACTCAACGTGACGGGTGTTAATTGTGATTCCTCTTGCTCTCTCTTCGGGAGCGTTGTCGATCTGGTCGTATGCCATGAACTCGACAGTGCCGGTCTTAAGACCGAGGGTCTTGGTGATAGCCGCAGTAAGGGTGGTCTTACCATGGTCAACGTGACCGATAGTACCAATGTTTACGTGCGGTTTGGTGCGTTCAAACTTAGCTTTTGCCATTGTAAATTACCTCCTGGATAATTATAATTTTTATTTTTATTTTTTATTTATGCTTTTTTCTTTATGATCTCTTCCTGGATGCTTCTGGGCACTTCTGCGAAGTGGCTGGGCTCCATGGAATAGTTTCCGCGTCCCTGAGTAGAGGAACGAAGGTCGGTAGCATATCCGAACATCGTCGAAAGCGGAACTTCTGCGATGATTTCGGCAGTTCCCTTGTTGTCTTCCATGGAAACAACGTTTCCGCGGCGAGACGAGAAGCCACCGATTACGTTACCCATGTATTCCGAAGGAACAACGGTAACAACCTTCATAATAGGCTCGGTAAGAACGGGGTCGGCCTTTCTCATAGCTTCCTTGAATGCCATAGATCCGGCAATCTTGAACGCCATTTCCGAAGAGTCAACCTCGTGGTAAGAACCATCGTAAAGGGTGATCTTGATGTCAACAGTGTTATATCCTGCAACGACACCGGTGAGCATTGCGTCTCTGATACCTGCGTCAACTGCGGATATATATTCCTTGGGTACTACGCCACCGACGATAGCGTCGATAAACTCGTATCCCTTGCCGGGCTCGTTAGGCTCGAGCTTGATCTTAACGTGACCGTACTGACCCTTACCACCGGACTGTCTGACGAACTTACCTTCTGCCTCAACTGCCTTACGAGCGGTTTCCTTGTAGGATACCTGAGGCTTACCGATGTTAGCTTCTACCTTAAATTCTCTGAGAAGTCTGTCAACGATAACTTCGAGGTGGAGCTCACCCATTCCTGCGATAATAGTCTGACCGGTCTCCTCGTCAGTATAGGTTCTAAAGGTCGGGTCTTCTTCTGCAAGCTTTGCAAGTGCGAGACCGATCTTCTCCTGTCCTGCCTTGGTCTTAGGCTCGATAGCAACCTTAATAACGGGTTCCGGGAACTCCATCGACTCGAGGATTACCTCGTCAGCGCCCTCAAGGCAGAGGGTATCACCGGTCGTGGTGTTCTTAAGACCTACTACTGCGGCGATATCGCCTGCGTAGCAAACGTTTATATCCTTTCTGTCGTAAGCGTGCATCTGGAGAATTCTTCCCATACGCTCGCGCTGTTTCTTCGAGGAGTTGTAAACGGTGGTTCCTACCGGAATCGTACCCGAAAATACTCTGAAGAAGCAGAGTTTTCCAACATAGGGGTCGGTCATGATCTTGAACGCGAGAGCCGAGAAGGGTGCGTTATCGTCCGAAGGACGTTCAACCTCTTCACCGTCTTCGTTTATACCGCGGATAGCGGGAACGTCGAGAGGCGAGGGCATGAAGTCAACGATAGCGTCAAGAAGCTTCTGTACTCCCTTGTTCTTATAAGAGGTTCCGCAAACTACGGGTACAAGCTGGTTAGCTATAGTAGCCTTACGGAGTGCTGCCTTAAGCTCGTCAACCGTGATTTCCTCGTCCATAAGGAACTTCTCCATCAGGTCGTCGTCTGTTGCAGCGATGGCCTCTACCATCTTCTGTCTGTATTCTTCTGCGATTTCTACCATATCAGCGGGAATCGGCTCAACTCTCATGTCTTTTCCGAGGTCATCGTAATAAACGTCTGCCTCCATGTTCATAAGGTCAACGATTCCTCTGAAGGTATCTTCTGCTCCGATGGGGAGCTGGATCGGTACCGGGTTCGTCTTAAGTCTGTCAACGAGCATTCCTACAACGCGGTAGAAATCGGCACCCATTATATCCATTTTGTTGATGTAACACATTCTCGGAACGCGATACTTATCAGCCTGTCTCCAAACGGTTTCAGACTGAGGCTCAACTCCGCCCTTTGCGCAAAGAACGGTAACTGCTCCGTCAAGAACTCTGAGCGAACGCTCAACCTCTACGGTAAAGTCAACGTGTCCGGGGGTGTCAATGATGTTGACACGGCGGCCCTTCCAGAAACAGGTGGTTGCAGCCGAAGTAATGGTAATACCCCTTTCCTTCTCCTGCTCCATCCAGTCCATGGTTGCCGTACCCTCGTGGGTATCACCGATCTTGTGATTTACACCGGTATAGTAGAGTATTCTTTCGGTCGTAGTCGTCTTTCCGGCGTCGATATGAGCCATGATTCCGATGTTACGAGTATTCTCAAGTGAATATTCTCTTGGCATAGACTTTTTTCTCCTTTATTTTAATTCAAAGCGTAACATTTAATATTGTTTGTGGTTTTTTAGGCTGCTTCTTTAAAGACGCGGCCGCTACAATTAATATCTGTAATGTGCAAACGCTTTGTTAGCCTCTGCCATTCTGTGCGTTTCGTCTTTTTTCTTGATTGCGCCACCCATATTGTTGGCAGCATCCATGATCTCGCCAGCAAGACGCTCAGCCATCGTCTTCTCGCTACGAGTTCTGGCAAAATTTCTGATCCAACGAAGTCCAAGGGTCTGTCTTCTCTCGGGTCTTACTTCCATAGGAACCTGGTAAGTAGAACCACCAAGACGGCGAGCCTTAACCTCGAGAACCGGCATTACGTTTTCGAGAGCTTCGGTGAAAACCTCAAGTCCGCTTCTGCCCGTCTTTTCTTCAACGGCCTTGAATGCGTCATATACGATCTTCTGAGCCACGCCTCTCTTACCGTCATACATGATGTTATTGATAAGCTTGGTTACGAGCTTAGAATTATACACCGGATCCGGTAATACGTCTCTTTTGGAAATTTGTCCTCTTCTCGGCACTGTACTTCCCTCCTTCATAATAATAAATGATATCATAGGTACTCGAAAGATTTCTTCCGTAAATGCAAAGTCGATAATGTGATATAACTTTAAAGGTTATTTAAAATCAACAGTGTCGGCACTCTGCTTTAAACGATAAAGAATTTAATACCTTTTTTCGGATTTCTCCGAGGTTTAGAGCTTACTTCTTCTTAGCTCTCTTTGCGCCGTACTTAGAACGGCTCTGCATACGTTTATCAACGCCCTGTGTATCAAGCGTACCGCGAATGATGTGGTAACGTACACCGGGAAGGTCACGAACTCTTCCTCCGCGAATAAGCACTACCGAGTGCTCCTGAAGGTTATGTCCGATTCCGGGGATGTAGGTCGTAGCTTCAAGTCCGTTGGTAAGTCTTACTCTGGCGATCTTACGAAGAGCCGAGTTAGGCTTCTTAGGGCTAGTGGTCGAAACCTTAGTGCAGACGCCTCTCTTCTGAGGGGAGCTCTGGTTGGTAGGCTCGTTCTTCAGAGTGTTGAAGCCCTTCTGCAAAGCTGCAGCCTTGGACAGATAAACCTTATCGTGTCTGCCTTGTCTGACAAGCTGGTTAAATGTTGGCATGTGGCACCTCCTTACTGTTGATCTTAAGTTTAAAATTATATCGCTGACAGTGCAAATCTATGGGCTGACATAACTTTACACCATAAGACTTTAAGATTATACCATTTTTCTTTCAAAATGTCAAGTATATTTTTGAAGCAAAATATTTTCTACAATTTGCACAACTTTTGTGCCTCGCAGTATATTAACTTGCACAATTTTTGCATCTTTTATACAAAAAATGAACTTTTTAACAAAAAATGCGAACGCCAAGCGGCGTTCGCATCCTTTATTATTATAACAAACTACTAAATCGGGATCAAAACTCGAGGTCGGGGATAACCGGTTCTGCGTTCATTACACCGTGCCAGGTCATATACTGGTTATAGTAGGATATGGGCATTTCCTTCTTCGTGGACATTGCCGCTGCGTAGTAGGGGTCTGCCTTGAGCCAGTCGTTGAGCGACTTATAGAACTCGTCGAAGGTCATCATCTTACCGGTGTTTTCGTTGAGAGCGTCGGTATAGGTTGCAACCTTGAGCCAAAGCTCATCGTAGAGCATCTCGAGGTGATTGCTGAGATCGGCAACCGAAATACCGTCAACGGGATCGAGAGTGTAGTCAAGCTCGAATCCGATGGTGGGGCTGAGAATTGTCTCTCCGGACATCTGCTTTGCAAGCGCCCAGTCGTTTGCCGAAAGCTCAAGCTCGACTGCGGTCATATCCGAGGACTGCTTGGTGAGGAAGAGGTTTCCGACTCTGTATCTGTTCATCTCGTATCCCGAGTTTTCGATCTTGGTGACCATCTTGCCGGTGATATCGAGAGTGTAGTGGGTATCGAGAACTCCGTAGAGGAGAGTGTTGACGAAGTTTGCGTTAGTCGAGAAGAGCGAAAGTACCTTGAACGCTCTGTCGGGAGCGGACGAGTACGAGCAAACGCCGTACATTGAGCCAAATACCGACTCGGTATCTGCCACGGGCGAGCAAACGGGGATAGCGTAATAATCCTCGGTGTACTCTGCGATGGTTACGGGGTTACCCTTAACGTATCCTGCGGCAAAGTCCTTGGAAAGATCGACGGTGTCGGTCATTTCGGGAAGAACTGCGCCGAGCGCGTCAAGCGCGCATATAGTCTCGATGTGGGACGAAACGATATTCTCGGAGAGAATGCTTACGGGTGTGAAGATACCGGTAGAGAGCGCGGACTGGTCAACACCGGGCATATAGTGTCCGATAACGCTGTTTCTGCCCGACATTCCGTAGAATCCCATATCGGAGATATTGTAGAGCGGAATAACGCCCTCTTCCTTCTCAGCAACCTTGAGAATGTAGTCGCTGATAGAGGTGATGTTCTTGATGCTGTCAGAGGCAACCGTTCCGTACTTGGTGTAAAGAGCCTTGTTTACGAGAAGATACTCGTACTCTCCGTAAACAGAGTTTCCGGGGATAGCGTAGGTAGAGCCGCTGTAATTACCGAATTCACGAATGTTTGCAGGTATGTAGGACGAGATAAGAGTTCCCTCTCCGTCAACCGAGGTCATACAGTCGGATCCGCCGATTCCGTAGAGCCAGCCGTTGTTAGCGTACTCACGGATCATAAGGGGATCGGTTACGAGAAGTATATCTACCTGATTTTCGTACGGCTCGAGATACTTGATCTCCTCGCGTCCGAATTCGTTAACGGTATAGGATTCTCCGCTTATAATGGACGAGCCGAGAGTTCCCTCGTAATCGGCATCCTGAAGCTTCTGCATCTTATCGTCCATTGCAGCGCGGTACTGATCGGGTGTATAAAATTCAAGCTCGACAGCTATGTTGTAAAGCTGGCTGGTGATCGAGGTAAGCTCCTTTTCTACGAGCTTCTCAGCCTCTGCCGTGGGTATTTCATCGGCGATCATAGCTATTACGACAGTCATTGCGTTAGCAGAGCTTCTCTTCGAGGTATATTCGTCATTACAACCAACGAGAGTCATAACGAGCATTGCTGCGAGAAGAAGCATGGCAACGATTCTCTTTTTCATTACTTTATTTCCTCCTTGAAGTAAAACCGCTTCGCGGTACAGATGTTTACAACATTACTATTTTACACTATCGCAGCGATTCTGTCAAGATGTCCCGCCTCGCTATCGCGGGGTATTTTCGGGGATATTGGGCGCAATTTTAAAGTATTAACACTTTATTCATTCATTTTGAACAATAAACGGCTGCCCGATTTCAACAAAATTACCACTGACGTTGTGAAACAGTAACAAATTTACGGTACTGTAATTGTATGTTATGCCGATTTTAATTACGGATCGAGATAATCCTTGAGACGCTTGGAGCGGCTGGGGTGACGGAGCTTACGGAGAGCCTTTGCCTCTATCTGACGGATACGCTCTCTTGTGATGTTGAACTCCTTACCAACCTCCTCGAGTGTTCTCGCGCGACCGTCGGTAAGACCGAAGCGGAGCATAAGAACGTGCTCTTCTCTTGGGGTGAGGGTGTGAAGCACCTCGAGAAGCTGCTCTCTGAGCATCGTCTGAGAAACTGCCTCGGAGGGAGCGGGCGAATCGTCGTCCTGAATGAAGTCTCCGAGGTGGCTGTCCTCTTCCTCGCCTATCGGCATTTCAAGAGAAACAGGATCGAGCGCGATCTTCGAGATCTCGCGTACCTTCTCGGGGGAAATTTCCATCTTCTTTGCTATCTCGTCGATAGTGGGCTCGTGTCCAAGCTCCTGAAGAAGCTGGCGCGAAACTCTCGAAACCTTATGAATGGTCTCAACCATGTGAACGGGAATTCTTATCGTTCTTGCCTGATCGGCGATAGCTCTCGTTATTGCCTGTCTTATCCACCACGTAGCGTAAGTAGAGAACTTGTATCCCTTGCGGTAGTCAAACTTTTCAACCGACTTAAGAAGTCCGAGGTTACCCTCCTGAATGAGGTCGAGGAAGGAAAGTCCTCTGCCCGAATGTCTCTTTGCAATGCTTACAAGGAGACGGAGGTTTGCTTCAACGAGATCGTTCTTCGCCTTTTCGTCGCCCTCAAACATCTTCTGGGCAAGCTCTGCCTCGCGCTCTGCGCTGAGAAGCGCGACCTTACCGATCTCCTTGAGATACATTCTTACGGGGTCATCGATAGCAAGACCCTCCTGCGCGAGCATCTTTTCCATATCCTCGGCAGATTCGTACTGCTCGATCTCGCTTTCGATCTCGCTTGCGTCACCGTGCTTGATGTATCCGTCTATTTCGTCGTCGGATATATCGTCGTTGATATCGAAGGACTGCTCGAGTCCGTCGAGTCCGAGATCATCGTCGTCAAGCGAGGAAACGAGCTCGCTTTCAGAGTAGCACGCCTGCGTGTCGCCCTTGCCGATGATGTCATGCACGTCGATAATATTGTCTTCGTCGTGAATTTTCATTTATTTTCTTCCTTTCCCGAGAAGCAGAGCTTCTCTTTTCTTTTGTTTTTTACGTTTGATTTATTTTTTCGTCCTTTCGGGCGATATTTACTGCTTTGCCTTCTCGCGCTTCATTTTTATAATGTCGTCGATTCCAAGCTCGCTTCTGTCCTTTGAAGTGCGAAGCGTTTCTCTGCACTCTGCAATTACTCCGACGGTATTATTAGTCAGAGCGCGTCTTGTGATGCAGAGCTTGGTCACGCGCTCGATCTCCTCGACCTCGAGGTATTCACCGAGTGCGCCTTGAAGCGCCTGTCCGTCGATCGACTCGCCGCCGATGATCTCAAGCATCGCACCGATAACCTTCTTTCCGAACGAGGTGAACATCTCGTCCGCAGTTATGGGATCGCCCTTTTTCTCAAGCTCGATGGCGTATTCGGGGTGCATAAGCAAAATACCGATGATAGCGTTTTCTGCCGACGCCGCCTTCGGATTTTTCACGAAATCGGGATTGACTCTGTCCCCGTAGCCCTCGCTCGAGGTCATTATCTTGCGGCTCTCGTCCTTTTCGGCGTTTCTTCTGCGAGTTGCCATAATTCTCTCAACGTCGCGCTTCATCGCGTCGGGTGTAATTCCGAGCTTCGGGGCGGCGTGATAGATGTATATTTCTCTTTCCGCGGCAGAATAGGTCTGCGCTATCAGCTTTTCACATTCGTCAAGCGCCTTTATCTTATCGGCGGTTGCCGAGAAATCGTACTTCCCGAGGATCTTGCCGAATTTATATTCAAACTCGGTCTGCGATCCCTCGATTATCTTGCGGAATGCCTCCGAGCCGAATTTCTTTATGTATTCGTCGGGGTCCTTTGCACCGTTCATACGGAGTATCTTCGTCTCGACTCCGACCTCGCCGAGCAGTCTGAACGCCTTATCGGCGGCATTCTGTCCCGCCTCGTCGCTATCGTACGAGATAATAACCTTTTTCGTGTATCTCTTGAGCATTCTCGCGTGCTCGGGAGTGATAGCAGTGCCGAGCGTTGCGACTGCGTTTGTAAATCCGGCGCAGTGCAGTGCGATAACGTCCATATATCCCTCGCAGAGTATTATCTGCTCGGAGCAGTAATTTTTCGCAAAATTCATTGCAAAGAGGTTTCTGCTCTTTTTGAAGGCGGGGGTATCGGACGAGTTAAGGTATTTCGGCTTCGAGTCGTCCATAACTCTGCCGCCGAATGCGATAACGTCTCCCGTTGTGCTGAGTATCGGGAATATTACCCTGTTTCTGAAATAATCGTACGGTCTGCCCGTTTTCTGACTCACTCCGCAAAGGAAGGCGGACGCCATTTCGTGATCGCGGTATCCCTTTGAGCGAAGAAGGTCGGTCAGCGCGCCGAAGCTGTTGGGCGCAAAGCCGAGACCGAAATGTCTTATGTGCGAATTGGAGAGTCCTCTTTTTTTAGTGAGGTACTCGTATCCCTCTCTGCCCTCCTCGGACATCAGCTTTTCGTGGAAGAACCTTGCGGCTATCTTATTCATTTCAAGAGTACGCTCTCTGCGGAGAGATTCCTTCTTATCCTGCGTACTCTCGTTTATCGTGATTCCAACGCGCTTTGCGAGAAATTCGAGCGCGCCGCGATAGTCGAGATTTTCAGCCTTGCGGACGAAGTTTATAACGTCTCCGCCTGCTCCGCAACCGAAGCAGTAGAAGTTACCCTCTCCCGAAAAGACGGTGAACGAGGGAGATTTTTCGCTGTGAAAGGGGCAAAGACCGACCTGATTCGAGCCTGCGCGCTTCAGCGTGACGTACTGTGAGATAACGTCCTCGATATTATTTCTGAATTTTATTTCCTCAATAACTGCCTGCTCGATAGCCATATCTTTTCCTCCTTTCAGGAATTTTTAGTATTTTCAGATTCCGAGCATCGGATAGACTGCCGCATTTATGTAGTCGGCAACTCTTATCTGTGCGTCGGTGAAGGCTTCGTTTTCCTTCTGTGCAAGTCCTATAACGTAGTGCTTGCCATTTTCGTCGGGATAGAAATCGGTAGTGCCGATCTCGTCAAGTACGATTTTTCCTGCCTCGGAGAGCTTAAAGAGGTCTCTGTCTCCCTCTACTGCCCAAAGCAGGGTTGCAGGATCCCACGAAGCGCGTCCTATCGAATTGTGGAAGCCTATGAACGCCATAGTGAGCGGATGGCTCTCGCCAAGTATTTCTACTGCGCGCTTGCCCGTTATCATAGTGAGCGCCACCTCAAAGGGGAGCGTGTATATCTCGTTTCTGCAAAGCTTAAAGACCTTCTGCGACGCCTCTGCATCAACCTTTACGTTAAATTCGGGACGGTTCTTTCCGTTTTCGTCAGGCTCAAATCCGCCCGCCATAAGAACGAGGCGCGAGCATTTTTCCTCCATAAGAGACGCTCCGTCAAGATGACTTATCTCGTCTGCCGTACTTTCAAGAAGTCCTGCGATATTGGTGAGCGGTCCTATCGCGCAGAGGGTGACCTCTCCGTCCGACTCTGCAAGCGTTTTTCTGAGAAGCTTTACCGCGCTCTGTACGGGAGAAGTGTCCCCTTCCTTACCGAACGTTTCGTATATCTTACAAACGTATTTATCTCCTCTCGGGTTCTCGGTGGACATCTGTCCCATTATCGGAGGCTCTTCTCCGTATGCGCGGTAAAGTCCGATAATTCCCGCCGAAGCGTAGGGCGAGGGGTGGGATATGGTTATTGCAAGCGGATCTACGATTCCCTTTCTCTTTGAGGCTATCATATAGGATATAGCCATCATATCGTCGCAGTCACTTCATACGTCGGTATCAAGTATAAGCTTTATAGGTTTCATTGTCTTTCCTCCGCTCTGTCGCGCATAGCGATATTACTACACTATATAATATACGCATTTTTTTCAAAAAACCCTTTTTTTCATTATAACGACTTATTTTGTCAAATAAAGTCCTCTTTTCAAATATTTACAGTTAGTTCACAAATTTCTACCCTATTATGATTTAAAATCTTTATATAATAGATTTATTAGGTCACACGCGAAAGGACGGCAAGGTTTTGATAAAGGTACAAAATCTCACAAAACGCTACGGAAGCTATACTGCAATAAAGGACGTTTCCTTTAAAATAGATAGCGGACACATATACGGACTCCTCGGCGCCAACGGTGCCGGAAAATCCACGACGATGAATATTATAACGGGCGCGATAGCTCCCACCTCGGGAAGAGTCTCTGTCTGCTCGTATGATCTTTTCACGCAGAGCGAAAAGGCGAAGGCGTGCATCGGCTATCTGCCCGAGACGCCTCCCCTTTACACCGATATGACTCCGCGCGAGTATCTCTCCTTCGTGGCAGAGGCGCGAGGATTTGTGAAGGACGCACCGTCTCACATCGAGGAAATCGCCGAGAAAACGGGAATCTCGCACGTGCTTGACAGACTTATAAAGAATCTCTCAAAGGGATATAAGCAGAGAGTCGGCATAGCTCAGGCTCTTATCGGAGATCCTCAAATAATCATTCTTGACGAGCCGACCTCAGGTCTTGATCCTATGCAGATAATCGAAATACGCGAGCTTATTTCCTCGCTCTCTCCCGAGCATACCGTTATAATCTCAAGCCACATTCTCTCCGAAATAGAGGAGGTCTGCGACAGAGTTATAATCATATCGGACGGACGCGTGATTGCCTGCGGCAGTCCCGACGAGTTAAGACAAGAGCTTCTCGGTCCCGACACTCTCGTTATCGAGACGAGGGCGTCCGCTATGCAGACTGCCGAAATACTCAAATCCGTCGGCATTACCGAAAAGGTAAATATCTGCGAGACCGAAAACGGTACTTGCAAGGCAGAGGCCGAGATCACCGACTCGCCCGAAATACGCGAAAAGATATTCTTTGCCTTTTCAAGCGCAAAGAAGGCTCTTCTAACGCTTGATATAAAGAGTCCGAGCCTCGAGGACGTATTTCTCCTTGCAACCGGCGAGGAAAAGGACGTCGGCGAAGATGACGGCGAAAATGAGACGAAAAGCGAGGGCGCGCTCCCCTCTATCGTAGAATTTCTCCGAAAGAGCGCAAAAAACAGTAACAGCGACGACGGGGACGACGAGGACGGCGATGATGACGACGAGTCATACAGACCTCTCTTCGGACGCAGATAAAGAAAGGAAATTTTGATATGCTTGCCGTTTACAAACGCGAAATGAAAAGCTTTTTTGACGGACTTACCGGATATATCTCGATTGCCTTCTTTCTTCTGTTTGCAGGTATATTCGTAAGCGTTACGAATCTTTTCGTCGGAACGTCCTCAATAGAGGCGTCCTACTCACTCACGGTTTTCGTGTATCTTATTGCGATACCGATACTGACTATGAAAATAATGTCCGAGGAGAAAAGGGGCGGAAGCTTTATTCTTCTTCGTACCCTTCCCTTCAAAACGCGCGACTATATTATCGGAAAATACCTTGCGCTCGTTACGATGATATTTATTCCGAGCGCTATCATCTTCTCATACACCGCGCCTCTCGCGCTTTACGGAAGAGTTAATATGCTTGCCGCATTTTCGGGCACTCTTGCCCTCTTTCTGTGCGGATGTGCGCTTGCCGCTATCGGACTTTTCATTTCCTCACTGACAGACTCGGCGGTAGTCTCGGCGCTCCTCTGCTTCGGAGCTATGCTCACCGTTTATTTCACACCGACGCTCACTATGCTTATCCCGACGGGCGCGATAGCATCTCTTCTTATATTCTCGCTTATGATAGTTGCCATCTCCTTTATAATCTACCGCCTCGCATCGAGCGACACCTTCGCTCTTTCGTGCGCGATAGTTATGGAGATAATACTTCTCATAATCTATTTTGCAAAGTCCGAGCTGCTTGAGGGTGCTGTGGCAAAGGTCCTTTCGTGCATCGCGGTAACGAGCCGTCTTGACTCGTTTACTACGTCCGCGATACTCGACCTTCCCTCTCTGCTTTATTTCATCACCGTCTCGCTTGTTTTCGTATTCTTCGCTCACGAAGTATCCGAAAAGGCGCGTCTCGGTTAAAAGGAGGGGAAAACTGTGAAAAGACAAGAAAACAGAGGCTCTTACGGACCTCTTGGCGTTATAACCATCGCGGCGGTGCTTCTTATAGCACTCGGCGTCAATCTCCTTTTCGGACTCCTGCCCGACAGCATTTTAAGATCGGATATATCGACAGAGCGCCTTACCCACGTCTCAGACGAGGCAAAGGACTATCTTGCGAAAAACCTCAGCGGCGAGATAGAGATTTATCTCGTTGCCGAGTCGGGAATGGAGGATATTTCGCTTTCCGAATTTCTTTCCCGTCTTTCCTCGCTCGACGAGAGAATGACGTTTTCTGCGGTAGATCCCACCGTCAAAAGATCGTTCCTTGAAAATCTTACGGGCGAGTCTCCCGACGAGATAGTGAACAACACGCTTATCGTACGCGGAGAAAAATACGGCTCTGTAAAGACTGTCGATCCCTATACCCTTTACAGCTACGAGGTATTTCTTATCGACGCAGACCTTGGAGAATACGTCTCCTACGGAGAATATCCGTACAGAGAGTTTACCTCGGTTTACGCATCGCTCAGCGAGTATTTCAGCAGCGGATACGCCTACTACGAGCAGCGCTTCAACGGTGAGACCGCGATAATTTCGGCTATCGACTACGTCCTTACCGATCCCGCAAAGCTGCCCAAGATCTATTTCACCGCGCTTCACGGAGAAATACCGACAAGCGAGTCGCTTGCCGAGCAGCTTGAGCTTTCAAATCTCCCGTCCGAGTCGCTGAACATCGCTGATACTATTCCGAGTGACGCGGGAGTTATCGTAATGAATTCGCCCTCAAACGATATTACAGAGACAGAGGCTTCTCTTCTTTCCTCCTATCTCGCGCTCGGCGGAAAGCTTTTCGTTATAACCGACTACACGAAGGTGGCATCTCTTGAAAATCTTGCCAAGGTGCTTGAGACCTACGGTCTTTCGGCGCGCTCCGGCGAGCTTTTTGAGACAAAATCCGAATATCATCTGTCGGGATATCAGAATTCTATTCTCCCCGATTTTTCCCCTCTTGCCGCGCTTTACGGCGTTGACAACTACTATTTCCTCGCGCGCTCGGCTCACTCTCTCGGAGTCACCGAGACCCAAGGAGTAACTCACACTCATCTTCTGAAAACGACAGAGAGCGCGTACTACGAGTTCATAGAAAACGGGGAGACGAAAAAGAGCGAGCCATCGCAGTTTTCTATTGCCATCTCCGCCATTAAAAACGGAGGCGGAGAGGTAGTATGGTTTGCATCTCCCTATATGCTCACAAAGGAGGATTCCGACCTTGTGGGCGGCGGAAACTATATCCATTTCACGGCAATTCTCTCCTCTCTCTGCGACAAGCAGAGCGCAAGCTTCGCAACGAGAGCGATGGAGGAGGACACCCTCACGATAAGCGCAGGTCAGGCAGGCTTCTGGGCGGTAATTATCATCGCGGTAATTCCTGCCGCGGTAATTACTGCAGGTACTGTCAGAGTTATGCGCAGAAAGAGGTCGTGATTTGAAGAAGCTACGAACCCTTTGCGTCCTTATTATACTCTGCTTTATAATTTTCGGCGCGTACGTTATCATTCCCCGTCTTTCAGACAAGGGCGACGGCAGTGCCGAAAAGGACGCATATCTTTACGTTGACCAGAACGACGTCTCACACATCACCGCATTTTCATTTGTCGGCGGTGAGAGCGAGCTTTCCTTCAAAAAGGAAAACGGCGTCTGGGTATATCAGAAAAACAAAACTCTCCCGATAAACGCGGTCATTCTGGAGTCTGCGCTTGACAGTCTTGACGTGATCCTTGCAACGAAGATAGTCAGCGAAAGCGGCGACGACCTCGCGCAGTACGGACTTGAAAGTCCGCTTTATACTCTCACTATCGAGACCTCTCACGGCAAAAAGTGCTATCTCTTCGGCGATCTTATCGAGTCCAAAGGACTTCGCTATATGATGGAGGAGGACGCACACACGGTATATCTTACCGAGGACGATATCGTTGAGGCGTTTTCGCTTGAGGTGTCCGACTGCCTTGCGTCCGACACGCTGACTCTCCCTGAAAAAGAGGACGTTGCATTTGTGACAACAAAATGCGGCGAGTTCTCGCGCACCGAAAGGGGCGAGGAAAACGTCGCTCTGACAGACGCGCTCTCTTCCCTTTCGCTTGAAAGATGGGTAGATTTCGGATCGGACAAGTTCGATATTTTCGGACTTGCAGACGACGAATATATACTCGTTACCGTCGAGTCAAGCGACGGCAATATCACGAAAATCAGATTCGGACTCGGCGAGACCGAGGAGTTCATATACGCGCTCGTTGAAAACGAAAGCGGCGTATTTTCCGAGATGATATATCTTATAGAGTCCGAAAACAAGGACTGTTTAAACTCACACCTTCGCGCCGCTCTTGAGTCGCGCGGGACTATCGGAGAATAGTAAATGACAATTCAGTTATCAGATCACTTTACGGTGGGGCGACTTCTTCGCTTCACCGTACCGTCAATAATAATGATGGTATTCACCTCTATCTACGGAGTTGTGGACGGATATTTCGTATCGAATTTCGTAGGAAAAACGCCTTTTGCGGCGGTAAATTTCATATTCCCGTTTATTATGATACTCGGTACTGTCGGCTTTATGTTCGGCGCGGGCGGTAGCGCTCTCGTTTCCAAAACGATGGGCGAGGGAGAGACCAAAAAGGCAAACGAGATATTTTCTCTGCTCGTCTATACCGCCTTTATCCTCGGTATCATAATCACTCTTCTCGGACAGCTTCTCCTCCGCCGTGCCGCCATCTTTCTCGGTGCCCAAGGTCAGCTTCTCGAGGACTCGGTGCTTTACGGAAGGATAATCCTTTGCGCTCTGCCTACATTCGTTCTTCAAATGGCGTTCCAGAGCTTTTTCGTCACCGCCGAAAAGCCGACTCTCGGTCTTATTGCTACTCTCAGTGCAGGCGTTACCAATATGGTGCTTGACGCTCTGCTCGTTGCGATAATACCTCTCGGACTCGTCGGCGCCGCTCTTGCAACCTCGCTCAGCCAGGTCGTTGGCGGAATCTTCCCTCTTATCTATTTCGGAAGAAAGAACAACAGTCCGCTCCGTCTCACGAAAGCAAAATTCGACGGACGCGCCCTTCTCCGCACCTGCACAAACGGCTCGTCCGAGCTTATGAGCAACATCTCAATGTCGCTCGTTTCGATGCTATACAACGTTCAGCTTTTAAAGTACGCAGGCGAAAACGGAATCGCGGCGTACGGCGTTATGATGTACGTAAACTTCGTATTTATCTCGATGTTTATCGGATATTCGATAGGATGCGCACCTATTGTCGGATACCATTTCGGCGCGCGAAACCACGATGAGCTCAAGGGACTTCTCAAAAAGAGCATCGGCATAATTTTGATCTCGTCGGTTGCGATGTTCGTCCTTGCGATAGTCCTTGCGAGTCCGATGTCGAAAATGTTCGTCGGATACGACAGGGATCTGTTTGAAATGACTCTCCGCGGCTTCAAGGTGTTCTCCGCGTCCTTCCTTTTTGCAGGATTTGCGATATTCAGCTCGGGATTTTTCACCGCCCTGAACGACGGTCTGACCTCGGCTATAATCTCCTTCCTCAGAACGCTCGTTTTCCAGATAGCCGCAGTTATGCTCCTTCCTCTTATATGGGAGCTTGACGGAATATGGATCTCGATAATCGTTGCAGAGGCAATGGCGGTTTTAGTCTCTGTTTTGTTTATGATAGCAAAAAAGAAGAAATTTGGATATTAAACAAAAAAACTCCCCTCGCTTAGCGTGATGTCCTTAACGGACATCACGCATCGATATAAATCCCTTACGGGATTTTCGATATACGCCTTCGGCGTTCGATATGTGCTGCGCACTCGATATGTTTGCTGCGCAAACGAGGGATTTATATCATATCGAATTGGAGCGAAGCGACAATATATCGAGTTCGAGCAAAGCGAGAACATATCGAGTCAACGAAGTTGACATATCGACGTAAAGAAAAACAAGAGCAAGAATATAAGGTTTTCTCCTTGTACTCTTGCTCTATTTCTATCGTTATAAGGGTTTGGGCTTAGCTATTCTGCATTTGTCAGTACAAATGCGATGCTCGCACTTAACGGCGGTTTTCAAATTCTCCGTTAAGGACATCGCGCCAAAGCGAGGGGAGTATCTTTTTTAAAGTCCGAAAAGGGTGAGTATTATCGGAATCGTTGCTATCGAGATAGCGTGTGAAATGAGCGCCATTCCTGCCGCTACCGAGGTATCCTTTCCGTATGCCGCAGGGACAACAACCGTATTGAGTCCGAGGGGCATAGCCTCGGCGCAAAGCATACAGATAAAATAGTACTCGGGAATATCGAGAGACAAGAGTTTTGTAACTGCCAGATATACGCCGCCGAAGGCAAGGGGCAAAACAACGAGTCGCACGATCGAAATGAAGTAAATGCTCTTTATTTTAAGCACCTTTTTGACGTCCATATTTGCAAAGGTCATACCGGTAATTATCATCGCAAGAGGGGACATACAGCTTCCGCAGGTATTTACCGCGCTGACTATGAAATCGGGGAGTCTGAGTCCCGAAATTCCGATAAGAGCGCCGATAAGAAGGGCTATGAACATAGGGTTGACAAGCGCCTTTATTTTATCCTTAAAGCCTCCGTCCTCCCTGCCCATCAGCAGAGCGGGCACTCCCCAGACGTATATGAAGGTCCAAAGCGGCAGAGTGAAGATGATATAGTACATCTCATACTGCGGAAAAAGTGCGGTGACTATCGGGATTCCCATAAATCCGAAGTTCGCAAAGGCGAGTCCGTAGGTGTATATCTTCTGTATGTATTTATCGCGGCTCGCTATTTTCGCGCAAAGCATCGCGATAAATATTCCGATTACCGTAATTACGGTAGAAAAAAGGAGTATTCTCCACGCCGCGCCCAGCTTTTCGGGGGTGAAGTTCGTAATGAAGGTACCCATAACGAGGGCGGGAATGAAGATTGTGCTTTCGAGCTTCGAGAGAACTCCCGGCGCCTCAGGCCCTACCGCCTTGAATTTCGATACCGCAAATCCTATGATAATAAACAGCGCAAGCACTGCCATTTGCTTTAGTGATATAATTAGCATTTTTCTTTTTAAATTCCTATTTCTATTTTTATTCTTACGGGTATTATATACTTATTTATCCGCATTGTAAATAGCTTTGGTCAAAATAGTCAAAAAAGTTTTTATTTATTGTGCATTTTGCTACTTGTATTAGATATGATAAAATTATAAAATGTAACTGAGCGAGGATTCATTTTATAAAAAGGAGACAAGCTATGAACACGGTTAAATTTAATTCCGAAAAGACTCTCGGCAGGATAAAACCGATGCACGGAGTCAACAACGGGCCGATAACAAGGGCAGGCACGAGCAACTTTGACGCCTTTCGCGAGGCAGGTATTCCCTTTGTCAGAACGCACGACGCCTCCCTCTACGCAGGCTACGGCGGAGAGCATACCATCGACATTGCCGCAATATTCCCCGACTTTGATGCCGACGTGTGCGACGAGGCGTCCTACGATTTTGCCTGCACCGACAAATATATTTCGGATATTCAGAGCCTTTCCGAGACCTTTTACCGACTCGGCACGAGAATCGAGCATGAGGTTAAAAAGTACCACATATACGCGCCGAAGGATCCCTTCAAGTGGGCGCAGATATGCGAGCATATAATCCGCCACTACACCGAGGGCTGGGCAAACGGATTCAACTACAAAATGACCTACTGGGAGATCTGGAACGAGCCCGATCTCTACAACAAATGCTGGATCGGTACTGACGAGCAGTTTTTCGAGCTTTATACTGTCGCTTCAAAGCACCTAAAGTCCTGCTTTTCCCACCTCAAGATCGGCGGCCCTGCGGTAACCGGACCGAAAAAGGCGTACAACGAGGCGTTTATTAAATATGCCGTGGAAAACGGCGCAGTTCTCGACTTTTTCTCCTATCATTGCTACGGAACCTGCCCTGAGGACTACGTAAGAAGAATCGGTGACGTCAACGCGATCCTCGACAAGTACGGGGTAAAATGCGAGAAGATCCTCAACGAATGGAACTACGTAAAGGCATGGAGCGGCCCCGATGTCACCTACGGATTCAGAGTCCAGCGATCCTCCAAGGGCGGCGCTTTCACCGCATCGGTAATTGCCGCTTGTCAGAAATCGGACCTCGATATGCTTATGTACTACGACGCGCGTCCTACCATCTGGAACGGCCTCTTCAACGATTTTAACGAAAAGGGCAAGCAGTACTTTGCGCTCTATTTCTTTAACAAGCTCTACGAAATGGGGCTCGAAACCGAATCGATCGTCAACGGCGAAAAAATCTACGCGATCTCGGCAAAGGGTGATGACGGCAAAAAAGGATTTTACATCGTTACGTACAACGACGATGACAGCGCCGAAAACGAGATCGAGTACAGTCTCGAAATCACGGGACTTTCCTTCCCTTGCAAGGCGTCATTCTATCTCACCGACTCGCAAAATGACGGCGCGCTTATAAAAGAGGAGACGCTCTCGGCGGACAGCTACTGCGTGTCACTTAAAACAGAGAAAAACTCGATAGTTTATATTGAAACCGAAACAATTTAAATCAAAACGGACGGTGCAAATGCACCGTCCGTTATTTTTTAAAGTGAAGAAAACATAGCCTTGATCTCGCGGCTGTTTTTCGCAGCATCGTGATATTTTCGGGCTGTTTCAAGTCCGTTTTCTGCCGCGCGGCGACGAAGGTCTGCGTCGTCAAATGCTGCAGAAAGCGTCTTTTCAAGCTCGTCTTGCGACGTGCAGGTAATTGCCGCGTCATTCTTTATAAGATGCTCCATCGAGGCAACCTCTTTCGGCCCGTAGGCGAAAAGAGGTATTCCGCTTGCGAGACTGTCGGCGATCTTGGTGGAGACCGAGTGCTTTACAAGGTCGATGCTCTTTTCGTCAAACGCCTCGGTATGCAGAAGCATATCGGACACGCGAAGGGTTTCCTCGAACTCCCTACCCGAGATAAATCCGCAAAGTGAGATCGACTTTATGCCGTCAAAAGCTCGCAGAATATCGGGATTTTTCTCGCCTGTATAAATTTTGAGCGAGTAGCTTGCACCAAGCGTTTCGTTTAGTCTATCGAGCGCTCTGCCTATTTCGGCAAGCGAGACATGTCTGTTGCACGAAATATTTCCGAAATAGCATATTGCCTTCGGAGCGTCGCTGACACTTATGCTTTCCGAGACTCCGTAGCTATTTCCCGTCATAACAACGCTTGCAGGAACTCCGAATTTTTTCTCATAAAGCTCTTTTATATCGTCGCATATCGTTATAAGGTGCGACGTTTTTTTCATCAGCTTATCGGTCTTTTTTCTAAGAAGAAAGAGCTGAAGCTTGCCCAGAAGACCTTTGGGCTCGTTCACGAAATAATAATCGTCACAAATATAGGTTATTATCGGAATATTTAATTTTTTCGATATTTTAAGCGCTATATCGTATATAAATTTCGCGTATCCGGGTGACAAAAATATCGCCGTCGGCGCTTCCCTTTCAAGCCACGCGGAAAGATCCTTCGTGAAGTAGTGGGAGAGAGACCACGCGCAATCTCTTATAAAATTCTTGAAATCCGAGCGGGCTCCCTGCTTTTTATTAAAGTCGGCGGCCTTTGAATTATCATAAAGTGTATGCTGCTCGGTTTCCGGGAAAACAACGCTTCCGTTCACCTTGAACTTAACGAACGAGGTTAAAATATCATAATCAGTTGTTCGGTAGTAGGAATTACATTTATCCGTATCGGGCGTAGATGGGTATATATAGAATTGACAAAGCTCGCTTTTTTCAAACTGACTAAAAAGCGTTGACAACGTCTTTCCCATATTATTATACGTAGATATTGGATTGTGAGATAAGATCAGAATCTTCATAAAGCTTTCCTGTAAATTGCAGATTTTACGCCAGTTTATCTCAACCGACAATTATATTCAGAAAATCATTTTATTTTTTGAATTAGAATAAAGTTTTTCATCTTTTTCGTGCTCATACATACTGTGAACACTTTCGTCAGCAACAATTTCGTTGCCACATACTCGGAATCTGTAATATGACTTCAAAACATCCATATCCGTAATGCGATAAAACGATGAACAAGTATCACCATCAGGGATTGCCGGATATATGTAAAATTGACACAATTCCGATTTTTGAAAAGATGAAAAAAGGGAGATAAAAGTCTTTCCCATATTAAATTGTGTACTCATGGGAACATGACTAATGATTAACACCTTCCCTTTGTCCGACCTTATTTAACCTTTTACTATATATTTTTCTTCTTTTTGTAACGCTATGTATTGTATACCATAAAACCAATGCGCAAGATTCCAACCTACTATATCCCACCGCTATATATGAATTAAACAGCATTTTTGCCGATTTCACCCGATTGCTAGATTTAGAATTCGAACAAATACGATATACCAACAAAGGCTCATTTATACCATAAGCAACTTTATGTTCACGTAACACACAAAGCCAAACATAATAATCTTCATGCATATTGTCATTTGGCATTTTAATCTTCCGCATAATTGAAGTCCGAATCATAACTGACGAGCAAGACATTAAGTTCTTATGAAGTAATGTATTGTAGTCCAACATCTCAATTGCAGTCATAACATAT
Organism: Eubacteriales bacterium; assembly: GCA_045535095.1. Taxonomy (GTDB): domain Bacteria; phylum Bacillota; class Clostridia; order Oscillospirales; family CAG-272; genus SIG672. The sequence goes on from JAZSKY010000071.1 coordinate 27,649, forward strand.
TCATATGGTTTACCCTCTTCATCTATAAATGCAGAAGCTGTATAACACACTGCCATATCTGGGTATTTCTTCGATAACATCAACTGTTTTTCAAGTTTCTCAGGCATCCAAAGATCATCACTGTCTAAAAAAGCGATCCATTCTCCTCTCGCCAACTCCACAGCACGATTACGTGTGTAAGATGCTCCACTATTTTTCTCATTTTGTAAAAATCTTATCCGGTTATCTACAGATGCCATTTCTCGAAGAATATCCGCTGTACAGTCTTTAGAGCCATCGTCAATAACAATTAACTCCCAATCTTGAAACGTCTGCAATTGAACGGATTTAATAGAATCGCGAATAGTCTTAGCTGCGTTATATGCAGGCATAACTATACTTACCACACTAACACCACCATTTCATTAAACACTTTTAACAATACTTGCTTCGTTATCAATAGTTATGTAAGAATAATTGAAATCTTCTGTGTCCCGATAGACTAATGACCCAAATCCTTTTTGGACCACAGGAACACACAATCTCAACAAGCAAATAATCAAAGCCGTTAAATATTCAAAATGTATTTTTTTATTCAAAGAAGTTGCTATGTACTTTGCCATATCTGAGGTACATACATAAGTATGATTCTGCGGGAAATACACTCCGCATAAACCACTATCTATACTTAACTTTACAAACGAACTTAAATTGTCAATATAAATCATACTTCTCTCATTCTTCACATTTGGAAAAATGGGCGATTTCTTAACAATCTTAACAACCGTCTGAAAATTTCCTTTACATCCTTTACCATACACCATAGGTGGTCTAAGAACACACACCTTAAAACTCTCATCCTCAAGTTTCATTATACCCTCTTCAGCCTGCAACTTAGATTTTCCATAATGGCTCTTGGGCTTTGGCAGAGTTTCTTTTGTAATAACTCCGGTGTGCATTCCGTAAACGCTCATAGAGCTAAGGAAAACAAATTGTTTAACTCCATCATGCTTAGCTTTTTTTGCAGTTTCAACAGCAAGATCTCTATTAATTTCGTAATAGAAGCAAGCATTTTTTTTGGTTTCTTTTTGATGAGCTATTCCTGCGACATGAAAGACACTATCGTACTCCGAAAAATTTTTTTCTCGCCAGCTACCATCGATCATATCAACGGTTTCGATGATATATTCATCGTGACAATTTTCCTTTATATAATTTTCAAAGGAAGTGCCTATATAACTGTTTGCACCGGTAATCAATATTTTTTTCATTTCGATACCAATTCTTCATTTCTCTCTTCTTGCTTCTTCATCTCTCCGGTACCGCCCTCTACGACTCCGTCAGATTTCAAGACACTGACAACCGTACCGAAAAGGCACTTTATATCCATTGCCATTCCCTTGAAAGCCCCCGAATTAAGCGCCTCGGTGTATTCGCCGTCAAGTCTTGCTTTGACCTCTATTTCAAGCTCGTCACGACCGTTTATCTGCGCCCACCCCGTAAGACCGGGCTTTATGTCATTAGCACCGTACTTATCGCGCTCCTCTATGAGATCGTACTGATTCCAAAGAGCGGGTCTCGGACCGCAAATGCTCATATCTCCAAGAAATATATTGAACAGCTGCGGCAGCTCATCTATCGATGCTTTACGAATAAATTTCTGCCACTTGCTCAGCTGATTTTTGTTCTCAAACTGGTGCGTAGGCATATCCTTGGGCACACTTGTAGGCATACTTCTGAACTTTAATATAGTAAACGTTTTCTTATGTATTCCAATTCTGTTTTGCCTGAATATTACAGGTCCCGGAGAATCAATTTTTATAATTATTGATACCACAAGCATTGGCAGGGCAAGAAATATTATTGCAATTCCTGACGCAAGAATATCTACAAGTCTTTTTATAAAACTCTTATACATTGTAAATTACCGTCCAATAATCAAATCGCAAAGGTTGACCTCGCGTGTATTTCTTATAATCCAAGTTGTGCGAAGAGTTCCCTCTTCGCACAAAAGTCAAGTTTCTTTTTTATCGTAGAACAGTCGAATGACGAGTCCTTCAAGCTCCTTGGGATCGACTCTGAATTCCATATATTTTTCGCCGACCGTGTTTTCTCCGACGGGAGATACGATCTCGCGGAACTCGTAGTCGGAATATCTGCCGACGAACGCGCTCATTGCGTCCAGACTGCAGTCTGTGACCATATATTCGGAAAGATCCTTATACGCTCCGATAATGAAGCTATCGTTCGAATCGAGCGTTCTTTTAAGAGAATCCATAAAGCCCTTCATGTATTCCTCTTGACGCTTCATTCTCGACACGTTAAGCTGATCACCGACGTCCTGTCTTGTGCGCACGAAATCGAGTGCCTGCTTTCCGAAAAGGGTTACAGTTCCCTTCTCAATTCCCGTTTCCTCGGGGAATTCATCGGTTACGTTTACGGTTACGCCTCCGACAGAGTTGTTCAGAATAGCAACCGCGTCCATCGTGAGCGAAATATAATTATCTATCTCAAGTCCGTAAAGGAACTCGGATACGGTAGCTCTGACGTTTTCACAGCTATCCTTAAGTCCGCTTCCGTAGGTATGCGAAAGAGCAAGCTGACCGTACGCCTTACCTGCGTACTTACCGCCGAGTCCTATCGTCGGCATATCGAGCATGGTATCGCGGTTGAGACAAAGAATGCTATACGTTTTCTCGCTTTCGTTGAAGATAAGCAGAGCGATCATATCGGCCTCACCGTCATTTCTGTACGAATGACTGTCCTCGGCCTTTCCCTCTTTATCAACACCGATCAGCAGAAACACGTTGATATCCTGCTTAGGAAAATATTTTACGCCGTCTATTTCGAGCGTTTTTGATTCGGCATCGTCCACACTGTCGGATCGGTTACCGCCTCTCAGCATCTGCGCGATACTGAAAACCATCAAAGCAAGCAGCAAAAGGACAGTAATGCCGGAGATAACGTTTCTCCTATTCAGCACTGCTAATTCTCCTTTTTGTCTGATTATTTGCTCTTTCTTACTGCGCGTCTGTTAGCTACGATTACCGCTACGATAAGAAGCGCGGATACTGCGGCAACTACCGCCCATACGTACGAAAGATCGAAAACGCCGGTCTCGGGCGAATCCGGTCTGCCCTCGCCCTCGATGAATATTGCAACGGGGCAGAAATTCTCGAACGTTCCGGTGACAGTACCGTCTCCGTTATTTACAACGCTTTCAATGGGAGCCCACGCGCCGTTTTTATAGGTCATAATAAAGACCTCTTCCTCAGGAGCGATCGAGATATCGAAGGTGATATCAAGTGTCGTTCCCGCAGGTGCGAGTGCTGCCTCAAGGTTATCGCAAATAACGCTTACGTCAAAGAGATCCTTGACCACGAGGTCGTCTCCGTCCTTGCCGTTACCAAGCTTCGATGCAACGAGAAGGTTAAGCTCTTCGCTGAGCGTGGAAAGACGGGTATCCTGATCGTTAAGATCAGCATAAACGTCAAGAAGCAGTTCTAACGCCTCTGCAATTTCGGGGTATGCGTTAGAGGTGCTTGCCTCGGAAACGGGAGTTACAACGAGACAGTCCTCGTACACCTTGCGGTCATGCTCTTCACTGCCTACGTTTCCAACGATCTCGCCTACAAGTCCTGTGGCGGGATCCGAGAGAACGATCTCGGGCGCTCCTTTATAAGATATACTGGGCACGAAATTACTCGCAAAAACGGTCATCGGAACGAGAACCATTACAAGTACCATAGCCAAAGAGAGAAGTTTTTTCATAATCGGTCTCCTTTATAAGATCTCGGGTTACTTACTGTTTAAAATATCGTTTTCGACAGAGTTTATATAGTCCACTGCGCCATCTCCGAGCGCCCCTACAAGTATCTCTATCGCTTTATCTATATTAGGACGCCTACTACTCATATTATGAGCGTCGCTTCCCAAAAGATGAACTATTCCGCATTTAAAGGTCTTTATTGCCCTTTTTCTCGTGGACCGTCTGACGAAAAAGTCCGTTCCCATCTGAACTGTTACGGGAAGAGATGCGAGTGAGTCAAACGAAACGCAAGAATGAAATCTGCCGATATATCTGTCGATATGGGCGATTATCGGCACAAGTCCCTTTTTCCCGTGGATCTCGGAAAGCTCGGAGAGCATTCTTTTCGTCCAGCGCGAAAAGGGCATTTCGATCATTATAAGATCTGTGTCTGATATTGCAAGAGAGGAAAGATATTCGCAGTCGCTCATTCCCTCGAAATATTTTACCTCGGCACCGAGAAGAAGCCTCGGGAGGCTCTCTCCGCTTTCCGCGATCGCCCTCTCAAGCGTTGCAAGAGACTCTGCTCTTCGCTTTAAAAAATCCTCAGGGCGCTCTTTATCGGGGTAAAAATGGGGAGTCAGTACTACCGTGCCGACACCTTGAGACGCTTCTGCACGAAGCATCTCAAGCGACGTCTCGACGCTCGGGCTTCCGTCGTCCATACACGGAAGAATGTGAGTGTGAAAATCAACTACGCTCTTCATTGCTTATTTACTGCTTGTATCTGTGTTTGTGGTCTTGGGAAGAGCCGCGGTGGTCTTGGAGTAACCGTAGTAGCCCTTATAGTAGCCCTTCTTGTAGCCGTACTTTCCGTAATATCTGCGTCCCGACTCAACCACACGGTTGATAACTATACCGAGTATTCTCGAATCGACGAAGTCGAACTGATTTACAGAGTTTACGAACGAGTGGCGGTTACAGTAGTTCTGGCTGACTACGAGAACCATACCGTCAACGAACTTAGCGGCAACGAGTGCGTCACTGACCTCCTCAACGGGAGTAAGGTCGATGATGATGTAATCGTAACGCTCTCTGAGAGTGTCAAGCATATCGGTCATCTTTGCAGATGCGAGAAGCTCTACCGGGTTAGGCGGATTGTGTCCTGCCGCGATAACGTCAAACTCAAAATCGGAGAACTTTTTGCCTGTGCTCTGAATTATGTCCTCAAGAGGTGTTTTATCTGCAAGGTAGTTGGAAAGTCCGGGGACCTTCTTGACCTTCAGCTTATTTGCAAGCGAGGGACGTCTCATATCGCCGTCGATAAGAAGGATCTTCTTGCCGAGCTGAGAAAGAGAGAAAGCGAGGTTTGCCGCGGTAATACTCTTTCCTTCTCCGAGAAGCGCACTCGAAACGCCGATGACGTGGCATTTCTTGTCGTCTGCGAAGGAGAACTGGATCTTGGTACGGAGAAGCTTATACGCCTCGGTAGCCGAGAAGCTGATTCCGTCTCCGAGAACGACTCCGCCGCGCGAGTTGACGAACGACTTGGAGTAGTAACCGCTCTTGTTCTTTGTAACAGTCGTCATATCGGGAACGGCTGCAAGAATGGGATAGTCGCAGCTTTCGGTAATATCTTCCTCGGTACGAATGGTGTTATCGAATATTTCAATAAGCACGATGATTCCCACAGATACCACGAGACCGAAGATAAATCCGAGCATCGTGTTGAGCGTCATATTGGGAGAAGAGGGCGCGGAAGGTATTATTGCATAGTCAACGATCTTTGCCGACGTACCCTCAACGATACTCGTTATCTTGTTGGGGAGAATATGAGCTATCGCGTTTGCGATAACCTCGGTCTCCTCGGGATTTGTTCCTGTGACCGTTACCTCGAATACGGCGGTATCGCCAACTGCCGACGAGGTAATCATATTACTGAGCTGCGCAGGTGTGTAGCTCAGTCCTGCATAATCAATAACGTCGTTAAGGCAGGATCTCGACTGAAGGATAACGATATAGGTCTCAACGAGCTTCTGCGATGCAGAAAGGTCAGACTGCGAAATGTTGAGCGAAACGTCGTTAAGCGAGACCGCGCTGTTATTTACGTAAAACTTTGCGGACGAGCTATATTTCGGCGCAACAAAAAGGGTTGTGAAAAGGAGAACGATCATAGCGCAAAGAACGCACGAAACTCCTATTATCCAGAATCTCTTCCAGAGAGCCTTTCCGAGTCTGATGAGGTCTATCTCCCTTGCGGCGGGAGTTGTTTTTGCCTGCTTTTTACTGAGTGAGCTTTCCATATTTCTTTGTTTTCCTCGCAAATGTATATATTATCTCATAGTAATCCGAGATATCATTTTGATTATAACACATAATATATAAAAAATCAATAGCAAAAGAAAAAAATAAAAGCACTTTTACCGCTTTTTTCGCGCATCAAAAGTGCTTTTTACCATTTTTAGTCAGTTTTCCGTTTTTCCTTCGGCTTTTTTCATTTCCTCTAAGTTTTCGAAATTTTTATTTATTTCCTCGGGATCTTTAAAGCTTGGAACGGTCTGTCTCACCGCATTCTTTATCACAATGCTGTCGGGGCTTTCCTTATACTCGTCGAGAGCCGCTTTGAGTATCGCGAGCTTCGCCTCTACGTCCTCTCTCGAAAGAGGTGCATCTCTCTCGATAAATATCTTATCGTTTTCGGTCTTATCGAGCGCCTCGCTCTTGATGAGAAGCTCCTCGTAAAGCTTTTCACCGGGGCGGAGTCCTATCTCCTTAAGCTCGATATCAACGCCCGGTTCAAGTCCCGAAAGCTTGATCATATTGACGGCAAGGTCGTATATCTTGATCGGCTTTCCCATATCGAGAACGAAAAGCTCTCCGCTTTCTGCCATAGCGCCCGCCTGCATAACGAGCTGGCTCGCCTCGGAAATAATCATAAAATATCTGATTATTCGCTTGTCGGTGACGGTAACCGGTCCGCCGTTATCTATCTGACGCTTAAACAGCGGAATTACCGATCCGTTCGATCCAAGCACGTTACCGAATCTTACTGCCGCAAAGCTTGTCTCGCTATCGCGTCGGCACTGAATGACCATCTCGCAAATACGCTTGGACGCACCCATTACGTTAGTGGGGTTTACCGCCTTATCGGTCGATATAAGTATAAACTTCTTTACTCCGTACTTCTCTGCCATATCGGCGGTATTGTACGTTCCGAAAACGTTATTCTTGATCGCCTCGCACGGACTGTTTTCCATAAGCGGAACGTGCTTATGCGCCGCTGCGTGGAAAACCACGTCGGGACGGTATTTGTCAAAGAGATATTCAAGGCATATTCTGTCTCTTACCGAGCCTATCTCGACAGAAAGGTCGAGACCGTCTCCGTAGTTTCTTTTAAGCTCCTGCTGAATGTCGTACGCATTGTTTTCGTAAACGTCAAAAATAACGAGCTTCTTCGGCGAGCAGGTCGCGATCTGACGGCAGATCTCACTTCCGATAGAGCCGCCACCGCCTGTTACGAGAACCGTTTTTCCTGCGTAACTACGGCGCGTTTCTTCAAATTCAAGCTTGACCGTCTCTCTGAAAAGAAGGTCCTCGATCTTTACGTCACGTATCTTCTTTATATCAACCTCTCCGTTGACGAGCTGGTATATTCCGGGCAGAGTACGAAGGCGGCAAGACGTCTTATTGCACTCAACGAGAATGTCTCCTCTCGTCTTTGCAGACGCCGACGGAATAGCGAAGATTATCTCCTCGACCCTATACTTTTCAACCGCCGCGACAATACGCTCGCGCGATCCTACGATCGGTACTCCGCTTATATTTTTTCCATGCTTCTGCTTATCGTCATCAATAAAGCAAACTACGTTGTTTTGTGAAAACGGGCTATCGCGAAGCTCTCTTAAAGTGGATACTCCCGCAGAGCCTGCGCCGATTATCATCGTGCGTTTTTTAGGTATTCTCGAAGCCTTTTCATGCGCAGGATCTCCTGTACCCTTCTTATAGCGATGCATCTTTTTGCGAACGTATCTATACAAAAATCTCGATAAGAAAACGAGTGTTGAAAGCACCACGAAGTTCAGCGGCCAGAAGCTTCTCGGCACCGAAAGTGCGGTGAAATAATGCAGAGCGGTCTGTGCCGCGGTCGCTCCGAGAGATGCGATGAATATCGAAAGCGCTTCCCTTTCGCCCGCGTATTCCCAAAGGCTGTTATAGAGTCCGAATATCGCAAAAATCAAGATAGTTACGAAAACAGTCAAGGGAAGAAGCTTCATTACGTTCCAGAAAGGCTCGAACTTTATCAGCGAGTAGGTCGTAAACTCGAGTCTTATCCAAAGTGCCGCAATAGAGGACAAAATGAAGATAAGAGTATCGAGGCATACGAGAACGGCCCTTCTCGCGAAGCGCTTTCCGTTGAAAACGGAACTGTTTTTTAAGGATATCATACTTAATATTTTCTCCAAACCATTTTATCTACTACTCCCGTGTAGCTCTGGATGATCTTCACAACCTTGGTCGAGACGTTTTCCTCTGTGTAATCGGGTACGGGGATACCGAAGTCTCCCGACCCGTTCATTGCGACAGTCGTGCAGACCGCCTGAACGAGGCTCTTTTCGTCGATGCCTGCAAGAGTGAAGCACGCCTTATCAAGCGCCTCGGGGCGCTCGGTGGAGGTTCTTATACATATTGCGGGGAAGGCGCGTCCTATCGAGGTAAAGAAGCTCGACTCCTCGGGGAGCGTGCCGCTATCCGAGATGACCGCAAATGCGTTCATCTGAAGGTTGTTATAGTCGTGGAAGCCGAGGGGGTCGTGTCTTATTACTCTTCTGTCAAGCTCGAAGCCGGACGCCTCGAGTCTCTTCTTACTACGCGGATGACAGGAGTAAAGAATGGGCATATCGTATATCTCGGCAATCTTATTTATCGCCGTAAATAAGGACAAAAAGTTCTTTTCGGTGTCGATATTCTCTTCTCTGTGTGCCGAGAGGAGAATGTACTTTTTCTTCTCAAGTCCAAGGCGCGAGAGAATGTCGCTACCGTCAATGTCTGCAAGATTTGCGCGAAGCACCTCTGCCATAGGCGAGCCTGTAACGTAGGTGCGCTCCTTGGGGAGTCCGCACTCGTGGAGATACTTTCTCGCATGCTCGGAATATGCGAGGTTGACGTCCGAAATTATATCAACGATACGTCTGTTGGTCTCCTCGGGCAGACATTCGTCCTTGCATCTGTTTCCTGCTTCCATGTGGAAGATCGGAATATGGAGTCTCTTTGCCGCTATTGCCGAGAGGCAGGAGTTTGTGTCTCCGAGAATGAGCAGAGCGTCCGGACGAGTCGCGCTCATAAGCTTATAAGAGCAGCTTATTATATTTCCGACCGTCTCGCCGAGATCGTCGCCAACTGCGTCCATATAGACCTCGGGATCGTCAAGCTTCAGATCTCTGAAAAATATTCCGTTAAGATTGTAATCGTAGTTCTGTCCGGTATGGGCAAGAATACAGTCAAAATACTTGCGGCACTTTGAAATTACCGCAGAAAGACGGATAATTTCGGGGCGTGTGCCGACTATTATGAGAAGCTTTAATCTTCCGTCGTTTTTGAAATTAACGTCCGAATAGTCTCTTTTGATCTCCATTTTATTTCCTACACTTTCTTATTACAATATAGCATAAAAACGCCGCGAGCATACCGAGAAGCGCGCCTGAAAAGTCGATCAGAACGTCGCTGACAAGGCTTGTGCGACCTGTAAAGGTCTGGATATATTCATCAATAACCGCCACCGCGAGAGTTCCGAAAAGCCCACAGCTGAGGAGCTTTACGCCCGAAAACTCGGTCAGCGCTCTCACAAGAAGGAATGTCAGCGCTCCCAAAAGAGCGAACTCGGTGAGGTGCGCTCCCTTTCGCACGATATAATTTACGTCAGCGTCCTCTCCGAATAAAAAACGTATAGCGCTGTCAAATATCTCGGAAAATCTTCCGCTTGCTTCTCTCGACTCTTCTCCGCTCTTCATCGAGTTTGAAAATATAAACACGACGGTCAGCAGAGTCAGCACCGCAAGGATAACAAGTAGCGTTTTTTGCTTTGTTTTGTTCAATTTATACTACCTCAAAAAAAGTATCGGGTCTGTCCTTATCGAAAAGCTCGTTTGCCCACATAAGGGTCACGAGGTTTTCGCTATCGCTCAGATTTATCACGTTATGCGTGTATCCGGGGAGCATGTGCAGCATTTCGAGCTTGTCGCCGCTGACCTCAAAGCTCAGCACCTCGTCACTGCCGATCTTTCTCATCTGAACGAGTCCTCTGCCTGAAACCACGAGGAAAAATTCCCACTTGGTGTTATGCCAATGCTGTCCCTTCGTGATACCCGGCTTTGACACGTTGACAGAAAACTGTCCGCAGTTTAAGGTTTTAAGCACCTCTGTAAAGCTGCCTCTGTCGTCTCTGTTCATCTTCAACTCAAAGGAGATCTTCTCCTTTGGAAGATAGGAAAGATATGTGGAATACAGCTTTTTCTCAAACGATCCGCACGGTATTTCGGGGACGATGAGAGTTCTTGGCTGCTCGCTGAATTTATAGAGAAGCTCTGCTATATATCCGAGCTTGACTTTGTGAGTTATCGGTGCGGCGCAGTATTTTCCTCCGTCTGTGAGTACGGTATTTATGCCGTCAAACTCACAGCGATGCTCCTTGCCGACAAGCGCGAGCATCATCTCGTCAACGAGATCGTCTATGTAAAGAAGCTCGAGAGAGACCGAGGGATCGTTTACGGTTATCGGAAGATCGTTTGCAACGTTATGGCAGAAGGTTGCGACCGCGCTGTTATAGTTCGGTCTGCACCACTTTCCGAAAAGGTTGGGAAATCTGTAAACGAGTACCTTTGCGCCCGTTTTTTCGGCGTAATCGAAGAAAAGCTCCTCACCCGCCTTTTTACTGCGTCCGTAGTCGCTATCGTAGCGTCCGACGAGAGTTGCCTGAATAGAGCTTGAAAGCATTATCGGGCATCTGTTTTCGTATTTTCCGAGGGTTTCGAGCAGTTTTTTAGCAAAATAGCAGTTTCCCTGCATAAATTCCTCGGGATTTTGAGGACGGTTCACGCCTGCAAGGTTGAATACGAAGTCGGCATTTTGACAAGCCTCTTCAAGAAGCTCGTCTGACGAGTCGATATCGTAAAGATATATTTCGTCTATCTGAAGGTCGGGGTGAGTTCTGTCCTTCCCTTCCTTTATGTTTTTAAGGGCTTCCGCGAGATTTTTTCCGACAAATCCCGAGGCTCCCGTTATGAGTATATTCATAAATTATCCCTTAATATTTTATTCCCATAGAGTCAAGCTCGTCTCTTATATACTGAAGCGAGAGCAGCTTTTCCTTGACCTCCTCGGTGCCGAGAAGCTGGGTATTATGAGAATTGAACTCGGTGAGCGTATTACGAGCGGTGTCACCTTCTCTGAAATATTTATCGTAGTTAAGTCCGCGCTTGTCGCAGGGTACGCGGTAAAAATCGCCCATATCTATCGCGTTTGCGCACTCCTCGTTGGTGAGAAGGGTCTCGTACATCTTCTCGCCGTGACGGATTCCGATGACCTTGATGTTGTCCTTATTTCCGCCGAAAAGCTCGCAGACAGCCTCCGCCTGAGTCTTGATCGTGCAGGCAGGCGCTTTCTGGACGAGAATATCACCGCTCGATCCATGCTCGAAAGCGAACAGAACGAGATCGACCGCCTCGTCGAGCGACATAATGAAGCGAGTCATCGTAGGATCGGTGATGGTTATCGGTTGACCGTTTTTTATCTGGTCGATCCAGAGCGGAATAACCGATCCGCGCGAGCACATTACGTTTCCGTATCTCGTGCAGGCGATCTTTGTCTTTTCGGGCGAGACTGTGCGCGATTTTGCAACGATCACCTTTTCCATCATCGCCTTGGACGTTCCCATTGCGTTAACGGGGTACGCCGCCTTATCGGTCGAAAGACAGATTATCGACTTAACACCCGCGTCTATCGCGGCAGTAAGCACGTTTTCGGTACCGAGGACGTTGGTCTTGACCGCCTCGATCGGAAAAAATTCGCAGGAAGGAACCTGCTTGAGCGCCGCCGCGTGGAATATGTAGTCCACCCCGTGCATCGCGTTCTTGACCGACTGAATGTCGCGCACGTCACCTATATAGAACTTGATCTTTTCGGCAGCCTCGGGCATTTTAGCCTGAAATTCGTGACGCATATCGTCCTGCTTCTTCTCGTCGCGCGAGAAAATGCGGATCTCTCCTATGTCGGTTTGTAAAAAGCGGTTGAGTACGGCATTACCGAACGATCCCGTTCCGCCTGTTATCATTAGGGTTTTGTTTGTGAACATATTTAATTTCCTCTTTCAATCAAACATACTCTTTGTAAGACTTTTTCATATCTGCGACCACAAAGTAGTGGTGTCCCTGCCTTTTTTCGGGTGGCGGCGGAGTCATATAATCGCCGTATATTCTTGTGAGATAAGCGTCGTAATCCTGTGGTAGCGTAACAGTTACACCCTCAAAAACACCTTGTGTTCCTTCGCCGAAAATCTCTTTCGGCATAATTTCCCTGCTCCCCCATATTCCTCCAAACAACACAACTGTTTTACTTTTGCCATAATCTTTACGGCGAAAGAGTCTTTCTCGTTTAGCGATTGTTTTTTGTATGTTCGGATACATGAGCAAAATGAGACCATTCACAAACTTTTTAAGTACCGTCTGTTTTGCGTTCGGAGCATAAAAAACATTCGATATTCGTTTGCTATATATTTTCTTTTTAAACGAAACTATTCTTTGAACTATTTTTTTGTCGGATATTCCGTCAAGCGGAAAAACATCCATATAGACCCCGTGATGTATCTTCAAATACTTAGAGCTTGTTTCAATGTACGTCGTATTAGAATTTCTGATTTTTCCATAGGACATTGGATATTGTGGGTCAGTTTCAGCAGTTTGGAAAAACAAAAACTCCGGCAATTCCTTTGATGCGATTTTAGAGAATTTTTCATAATCCTCCCGCGGCATTCCAACGTCGATATCATCATCCCACGGTATAAACCCTCGGTGTCTAACGGCACCCAGACATGTGCCTCCGACAAGAAAATACTGTAAGTTATTTTTTGAGCAAATGTCAATAAAAATCTTAAGCATATCAAGTTGTATCTGTTTCAGTTCGTTTATATCAAGATTATTTGCTTTATTTTCCAATTCAAAGCACCTCCTATTCGGTCTTCGTTTGTTATGAAAGACGTTTATCGCTTTTTTCCATATCCGAAGCCTCTTACTTAAACCCAATTAGCATCAATCAGTGAGCTTTGCGCCAAAAAATCTTCAACTAACCGTTACAAGCATTACCGTTTTTAGCCCTGTAATACAAATCAAAAACAAGCATAATTAAATTGTATGCTCTAATTTTCAACAACATTAGCAGCAGCTTTTCTTTTTTTATAGTTTTAATTTTATAGCGTCTGATATGCTCGTCATTCGCTATTTTTTTTATTAGTGTTTTTATTGAGCTCTTTGCAACATCGTTGCTTCTCGAATAATAATGGTGTATTTCTCCGAGTAACGCTGTGAGATACCTGTTTTCAAGCCGAAGAATAGATTCATCTGAACACTGTCTATCATACATGCTATCTCTTATTTTAGAGTATATTTTTTTATCTATTTCGTATATCTCTTTGTGAAACGATCTTACCAAAGATGTTTCACTACTGTTTTTACAATAATGATAAAACGACAGATTACTCAAGTATGCGTTTTCAGCCAAACCCATCATCTCGGTGTTGAAATACGTATCTTCGCCAATGTTCATAGAAGTATCAAACTTCACACCGTAATACTTTATGAGATTTGTTCTGTACAACTTGCACCACGGACCACACAAACAATCCAGTGGAATTTCTTTTCCCCACATTTCTAATAATTCTTTGATTGCAAAAACACCGTTTTTCTTAATATTGGTAACTTCTACTTTTTCGATAGAATCACAATTACAATACTCGTGTATAACTCCGGAAACAAATATGTCGACTCCCGTTTCTTCAATATTGTTAATGGCATATTCGAGAAAATCGCTATCTATATAATCATCAGAATCAACAAATGTGATATATTCCCCTGTTGCGATCTTTAATCCTTCGTTTCGCGCCGAGGAAACTCCTCCATTGGATTTATGGACAACCTTCACGCGAGAATCCTTCTTAGCATATTCATCACAGATGTCCGGCGATTTATCAGTAGATCCATCATCAACTAGTATGAGTTCAAAGTCGTTAAACGTCTGCGAGAGCACACTGTCAACGCATTTATTAATATATTTTTCTCTGTTATATACAGGTATTATAACACTTACTGCTGGGTTCATGTTATTTTCTCCTTGCTCCGTACATCATAGCTTTATTATTTTCTTTGCAAATTTTAGGGTTCAAGTTAATTTATTAATAAATTTTGACACCCAAGCATAAAGTCTTTTCGAAAAATAATACAGCCTTATCTTAATCCTGTCTTTTACGGTTAAAAACTTATAGCACTTACGAATACTTCTTTTGTTGAAATCAAGAAATCCATATACATCATTCATTATTTCATCGTGATTTTCCCAATTATTTTTGTAATAATCGGTTATCGTCTGAAGTGCGTGAATCACCGTATTAGCCAAACACTTTTCAGCAAGATGCGGGAAAGAGTTTTTGCTAAACTCATAATGATCCTTCATTGCCAGGTAAATGTGATAACATCTGTTCGGTTTCTTAGATAGCGTCGTGCTACTCTGGTTGACCCGATAATTATAATAAGGTTTCGTTAAAAAACCAACGTTTCTCTTCGCGTTAAGAAAAGGAACATAGGAAACCGCCAGGTCTTCGTATATTCTTCCTTCGGGAAACCTATACTCATCCAAGCACTCTCTTCTATACAGCTTCATCCACGGTTGTCCGCCGATTTCATCTGTCATTGTTTTTTCAACGATTGCTTTTGACGAGCAAACGGTTTTGTCCGGATAGTACTGAAACTCTGTAGATATAATCTGACCGTCCCGTACTCTGTTAGCTGCACAAAAAACTATGTCCAAGTTTTTCTCGAACATAAATCCAAGCATATCTTCGTACATTGTCGGCTCTATCCAATCGTCGCTATCTACAAAAGAAATTATTTCGCCGGTCGCCATTTCAAGCGCAATGTTTCGGGCGACCGACTGCCCCGCGTTTTCTTTATGTATTACAACAACTCTTTCGTCGTTATTCTTGTAATAATCACATATTTCTCCGCTTTTGTCGGTAGAGCCATCGTCTATCAGTATTACTTCGAGGTTCTTATAGGTTTGATTCAAAACAGACTTCAAACATTGATCGATATATTTTTCTACATTATAGACCGGGATTATTACGGTAATCGTTGGACAACTCAACACAACCCACTCTCCACATAAAATTTCAAATCTTTATAACACTTTATTTTTAATATTCGCCTTACTGCACGGACCGCTTACAAACAACTCTATATTTTCAACATTATGCAGACTCCCGGCGAGTTTAACAAAACGTCTAGCGGCATCTTCTCCATTCCACTCGTCTATTATCGTGTGATATGCCGCACGCCCGAGTCGTTTTTGCTCTTCCGAATGGTCAAGTAGATATTTTACTTTTTTATACAGATCTTCGACGTTTTCGGATTCGTAAATAATACCGTTCTCACCGTCACGAACAAGAAACGGTGTTGCACCTGCCGCGCGGCTCGATACGACCGCACAACCGCTATTCATAGCCTCGTTCAGTACCGCGCCCCAGCCCTCTTTTTTATCAGACGTGAACAAAAACACGCCCGCTTTCTCCATATAGCAACGAACTCTTTCGGGTGCCATAGACCCTAAAAGCTCAACGCAGTCTGACAGATCATATTCACTTATCATAGACGTAATGACGTTTTCAAAATCGCCGCGACCTATCATTTTGAGCTTGAAGCTGTACCCTTCTTGTTTGAGTCGTGCCACTACTTTTATAACGTCGTCAGGATGCTTCCAATCAATAAAACGACCGCACCATAAAATTTCAGTAGAGGATTTTTGATCCAACAGTGCCGTAACATCGTACGTCTTAGTTTCCGGAAAATATCCCCATTTATAAGTTTTGTTTTTAAAAAGGCCGAATTTCGCATAATCAGATGCGGTATATGCACTAGCGCAAAGCATATATATGGGACTCTTATGCGGATTCCACTTGCGCCATCTCACAAGTCTCGGAAAGTATTTGATCGGCTCTATTCCTTCTTTCAAAGGGCGCTCTGCATATCGAAATACTATCTTTTTGTTTTTGATTCTCTCCTTGACCCAATCGTTTGGTGCGGCGCCAATGATAACTGCATCAGCCGAATTCACGAACTCCCGGCAAGCGGTCGCGCACTCCTCAGACTTGTATGCAAGCCTGACATAAGCAGGAACGTTGTTATTGACGTATCCAAGCTTCTTACGCTCAATTCCCATTTCGGAGGTAGCAACAAAAATATATTCATCGCATAAATTATTCATCTCATCCGAAAACGGTTTTTGATGATGATTGAAATAGTTACTGATAAATGCGACTTTCATATTATCGGTCTCGCCTACCTTTCTATAACTCTATATCCTTCCATTGCGCCAACAAACATTAAAACAATCAAGAAAAAGTATGGATTTGCCACTATTACAGGCTCGACCGCACAGTTAAGCATTACTGCTATAAACAAGCACTGCATCACACAGTATGTAGTGTTTTCTCCACGCTCGTTCGAAATGCGTCTGAACACAAAAAATCTTTTTATATAATAAATAGTCAAGCCGACGATCAGAACGAAAGGTATTATTCC
Organism: Eubacteriales bacterium; assembly: GCA_045535095.1. Lineage (GTDB taxonomy): Bacteria > Bacillota > Clostridia > Oscillospirales > CAG-272 > SIG672. Next base: position 44,215 of record JAZSKY010000071.1, read on the forward strand.
AACCTCTCCGTAAACGTCTATCCACAAATTATGTCTGAAGCTGTTTTTAGGACTTCCGAAAGGATGCTCTAACCACACCCCGTCCTTAAACATACTCGACCAAGCCGAAAGTCTTCCTGCCGGATCATCGTATCGTTGTACGATCTTCAGCGAAAGAAACCAGTCTGTAATTCCGCCCCAGTTGAAAGAAAACGCCATAATTATAAGCAGTAAAAAGAGGGTCCCAACTAACAAAGACAAAACTTTGATTGTCGGCGATACGCGCGTAGAAGCTGCGGCGGAGACAGCCTTAAACAGAACAACAAGGGCGACTATTACCAAAAGCGTTCTGTTTGCCAGAAACAACGAAAACGAAAGCGTAGAAATCAAAATAGCAGCTGCAAGCACCTTGTATCTAGCCCGTGCCTTAGAAAACAGCGTTCCTATGCTGATACCCGTTGCAAAAGTATAGAACATTCCCGTTACTGTTGCCGATACGATTTCATTTCTCCAGATATCCACCGCTACTCTCTGATAACTGTATGTATTATACAGGTTTGAATTCAAATACGCAAAAATATTCAGAGTTCCGTGCAAAAGCATGCCCGCTGACAATACAAGAACTATTGTAAGCAGTGGGTTTCGTGCGTTTGATGTTTCAACGTAAATCTTTCCAACGAAATATGCCGCCCACGGGCCTATCAAATACTTGACCATGTTTTCTATGTTATATCCGTGCCAGTAGGTGTGGATCAAAAAATACGACACAGAAAACAGCATCAAAAATAAAACAGGAAGCGATATCTTTATTTTATTGAAATTTAAAAATAATACTATCACCGACATAAAAGCGAAAATATATCCGCCCTTATTAAACAGTGAAATTGAAAAACAAAACAGTGCAGCAATAAGCAATATCTCGCCAACTGTTAATTTGTGCCTTACCTTCATTTGCTATTCCTTTGCTAATATTCTGCGATATATATCTATATATCGATCAATCATAGTTTCCTTTGAATGCTCGCGACGCGCGTTATTCACAACGTCAGATTTCGGCTTTTCTTTCAATATTTCGTCCAGCTTATCCTTCATTAAATCAACACGCGCAAAATCAACAACGTCCCCCATGCCGCTCGGTATCGTTTCCTTAACCCCTCCGATGTCAAAACCAACAACAGGAGTTCCGCAAGAGGTTGCCTCCAGACACACCGTAGGATAGTTATCGTTTCTGCTACACATTATTAAAGCATCTGATGCCGAATAAATTTCCGCAAGCATATTCTGATCATTGATTTTGCCCAGGGAAACGATATTCTTTTTATCCGTTTTGAAATCTTCTCCGACGAAAACAAACTTGTATGGCTTTTCCTCGCAAGCTTGTGCAAGCGCCAGCGCAAAATCGAATCCTTTTAACTCGGAGAAATACGGTGCAACAAATAGAACCACCTTATCATCGCCTACATCCAGATCCGAGAAAATACGCTCTCTTGCTTCCTCCCTCGGGTAAAAAATACTTTCATTATCTATTCCGTTATGAAGCGTGATTATATTTTTATCTTTAAGAGCGCCGCTTTTCTGCGCTCTTGCGCGGATCCAATCCGAGCAACCGACGATCGTAAGATTCTCCCAGCCTTCATATTGACGGTGCATTTTTTTCCAAGAAGACGAAGTGCGGTCAAACAGTAGCGATTTTGTTTCTTGCCTTAGTTTGGGACAATCGGTGCAGCCGCTAATCCACTGATCGCAATCATCTGCATATCCGCAATTACCCGTGTACATGAACTCGGCGTGGAGAGTAATCACGGTAGGAATGTTTGATTTTTTCAAAAAAGCGAGAAGTCTGTAAATGTTACAAAAATAACCGTTTATGCATTGCAAATGAACTATATCCGGACGCTCTTTACGAATTTTTCGAATCAGCAATGACGTGGATATATGACAAGCGCCATACATAAGTCCTGTAATTCTGGAGATCAAGTTATTAGCCTTGCCAAGCAAATCACCGCAAATTCTCACAGTGCCGTCTGCATTCACTTTTTTTCCTCGCCCGTATATAACGACAGACTCAAAACCACGACGCAGCAGTCCTTCGTGAATATCTCTTGTGATTTTACCTGTACTTCCCTTTGCATAAACACAGTTTATTTGCAATATTTTCATATCAAAAATCGCGTAGAGACAAACAAATCCAACGCTTCTCTCACAAAATATTTTGCGCAACGCTAAAAACGCGCGTACATAGTTCATTATACCATCAAAGCACACCAAAGTCAATGATTTTTGTTATATTTTTTCGTAAAAAAATACATTTTGATACAAAAATGTGCCATATATACGGATAAAATACGTACAGCTTGGAAATACACATGGTAGCATCTCTGTTAGCGGTTGCACCTACGGTGTAGTCAAGATAAAGAACGTAGTACAAAATGCCTTCGCCGTAGTAGGTGTTAGCATTTCCGGGGACCGTTGCTCCGAACACAATACCGTACTTATAGCTTTCACTGTCGTTTACAGCGATATTCTGGTAATCGTAGAAGGTGAAACGGAATGCGGTTTCACTTGCATCTGCAAGATCTTTTCTTATTGCAAGAGAATTTTCGGTCTGCGAGGTGAAGCCATGGCGCTTCAGACCACTGACACCGGCACTCTTTGCAGCCCACGATCCGCTGTTGATAACGTAATCGGTATCAGCATCGGTGGTCATACCAACAAACTGGAAGGGCATATTGGTACCAACCGTTGAATCTTTATTATCATCAAGATTCGTGTCCGTGGAAAAGTTGTCGATCATAATTCCGTATTCGGAACCGGTGATAGTATTACCTTTGCTGTTATAGAAGCACATGTCCTCTACCATCAGCTTGATGTAACCGTCCTTAGTGAAGTAAACGGCTATCGTGCCGGTCTCCATGTTCTGAACCTCAAGAGTCTCGATAACCGATACGAGGTCGGTTTCTGAAACCTTGGACTCCACACCGTCAACGACCTTATCAAGTCTGAGCTTGGGGTAAGAGTTGTTATCCAGCATTACGTAATAGTAGTAATAGGTACCGCTGGAAAGGTTGTCGATGTCGTTTACACCGAAGATGATACCCTTGTTTCTGCAAGACTGCATAAAAGAGCCTATCGGCATTTCAAGCGCAATTTCACCTTCGCCAACGGTACCGCTCTTCTGTACGACAGCCTTACCGGTCTTTGCCCCCCTTGTTGCCCTGTGCAAAGGTGATGGTGTATATGCCATCTTCTTTGGTGAGCTTAGGAGATTTTGTTCCACTAACAAGCGTGTAACCGTCTTCTTCAGGCGTGGTCTCGGTTTCAGACGCCGGAGTAGTGGAAGCGACAATGCTGAGCGGTATCATCGAAAGAACGAATGACAACACAAGCAGCATTGAAATAAGTCTCTTTTCATAATAATTTCCTCCTCTTTAGAATTTACAGTCGGCAAGTTGAGTGGATTTTATGATTTTTGCCGTCCGTAGTTATGAATTGAGATTCTTATACATCGTCAATTATATCATATTTTGGGCTAAAAGTCAACGAAAAGGGCGTGTTTTTCGGCTTGGTTTTGATTTTTTGGCATTATGAATATATCGGGCGCAACTTTCTTGTATATATTACACAAAGCATTTGGAGAATTTTGTAAACGGGAAAGAGGAGCGTTCTGTTTTTATGCTTTTTGGGAAGAAAAGTGCTACATTTTCATTATATTCACGTGAGAAATTACCTTTTTTCACCTAATCAGAGTACGGCGTCGGTGTGCTTGTCCTTTTTCTTCTCGCTCGCTGCTCGGCGGGCGTGGATAAGAATGAGATACTTTTTCAGACAAAACAACCCCCGATGCAGAGATCTTCCGCATCGGGGTTTGGCTCAATATGCCGTATCGCAAAAAACGATCAGATATTCAAACGAATAGACGTTTTTTATGAACAGTGTAAGGGGCGCTTCCTCGCGCGAGAGGGCGTCCTTATTTGCGTGTCTTGCGCTACGGATAGCGCTTATTTCAAGGGTGTATCTATTGCCCTCCGTATCGGTATAGATAACAGTATCGCCAAGCGAAAGAGAGCGGTAAAAGTCGAACTGACCCTTCTCTGCGGTCGCGCCGATCTTCAGAGAGCCGTCGTAAATGCTTCCGTCAAAGAGGCAGGGGTATCTTGATACCCTTCCCCACGATGCACCGACGGGGAGCGCAGCTCCGTACTGAGGCATCTCAATAATGCCGACGAAATCGGTTCCGTCCACCGACAGAGCGGACATCGTGTTATCCCGTCTTTCCTCGATGGGCGCTTCCTTCGGCTCGGGGATAAGTTCGAGCAGAGCGCTCGCGTAGCTCTCTGCTTTTTCAGCGTTTCGCGCGATACCGATCCTCCACGCGGCAAAGGAGATCGCCGCGCAAACGATCAGGCACGCTCCGACTGCAACGCAAAGGGTACGGACAGATTTTACAGATTTCATACGCTCTTCCTCTTTCCGAGGAGTCCGACTGCAACGAGTACGCTACCCGAGGCTATCATCAGAAGAAGATACGCAAGCGTATTTGACGTATCGCCCGTATCGGGAGGCGTATCGGGATAACCCGGGCTATCGGGGTCGTAGGTATTGGTCAGAACGAAGGCTCCGTCCCTCTTTTCGATGCTTGCGGTATAGCCGCTCGGGACGTTTCGCTCGGCGACAGTCCAGCTCGAGCCGTCGTTTTCGGCGCTCCAGCTGTACGTCCAGTTATTTGATGCCGAAAGAGTTGCCTTTTTATAGCTTTTTCCGTCGCGGAAGATCTCAATTTCAACGCTCTTCGGGCGGTCACGACCCTCGTCACCCTTCCAAAGCTTTACTACCTTGATCTCGATCTTCTCGTCCGAATCTACGGGAGGAAGAAGCTCGGTTTTGGCGTAAATGGGGACGTTATACTGCCACTTTCCGTCCACTCCCGCGTCAGGAAGAGAGATGAGTACGGGGGCGCAGCCATAGCTTTCAGAGTCTATTACCGTCTGTCCGACTGTGGCAAAATAAAGTCCGCAATCGAGCGAGGAGAACGTGACCTCTCCCCTATCGTTTGTGATCTGCTCGCTATCACACTCTACCCCGTTTGCAACGATATACGATTCGAGCGTCGAGGAGACTACCCGCCATTCACTCGACGAGCGGATCCCGTTTAAAATGAGTCCCGTACCGCTGAATTTTCCGCTGAGAGTATAGCGCACGTCGGGCGAAACGTCGGCGATCTTATAGAGCTTTACTTCAATATTTGCAAAGTCGATCACACCGTACTCATAGGTAATATTAAGCTCGCATTTTTGATTTGTATCTATAAGCTGAACGGCATCTCCCGTCGGAGCGGAAATCACGCAAAAAGGCACGAGAATTGCGCAAAAACAGATTAAAGTTGCAATTATCACTATTCTTTTTCGCATTGTTTTTCCTCCTTGTTTGGTGTGACTTTATTAGTATTTTTATTCTTCGGTGGCTCTCTGTACTTAACGAGCAGATGGATAAGAAGCACGAAAAGCATGGGCGCGGCAACTGCCGGAGTTACCACGAGAGGCTCTATTCTGAAGGCTTCGTTTGAAACGTAAATAACCGATTTTTCCTTAACCGTTTCGATACGCTTACCGCGCACGAGAAGTCTATGCGTATTGATTCCGTAGGGTGTGCAGGTAAAGAGCGTACAGTAGTCCTCGCCCTCGATTATCCGCAGATCGGACACCTCATCCGGCCTTATGACCTTTACCATATCGACCTGATAGGTCAGCACCTCGTCAAGAATTATTATGCGGAATGTATCTCCCTTTTCCATTCTGTCAAGGTCTGTAAAGAGCTTTGAGGAGGGCAGTCCTCTATGCGCCGACAGAACGCTGTGCGTGCTTTCTCCGCCGACGGGAAGGCTCGTTCCCTCAAGATGTCCGACACCCATATTCAGAACGCTGTCCGACGTGCCGTGATAGACGGGAAGCTCGACGCCTATTCTGTCTATTTCAAGGTATCCCATCATTCCGTTGCCCGTGATGTTGAGAGCCTCGTTGTAGCCCGAAATACTGCCGTAATTCGACAGAGGATTTTTCGTGTTGTAAAGCGCGTCGTTATACGCGCGAGCGTCGCTACGCAGTTTTTCATACTCCTCTGCGCTCATCTGATTTAAAACCGACTCGTAGTCAACGATAGCGCGGCTTTGCGTCTTACTGTTCCAGTAGTCGCTGATAGTCGGATATAACAGAATGCAGACGCCTATCAAAAAACCAAGCGTCAAAAAAATCACTGTTTTGTGCCTTTTCATAAGCATCTCCTCTCCGTTATATTTGTAAGGGAGGAAAGGAGATCTCCTCTCCTCCCCTACACGTTTAAAAGGTCAAATCAGTCGTTATAAACCGACATCTTCTTATGAGTGATAAGAAGAACTGCAAATCCCATAACGAGAAGCGTACCGATAGTGATCATCCAGAAGGTGCCCATTCCACCGGTGGAAGGAAGCACTACGCCCTTGCTGTTGTGAACAACAGTAGAGGTAAGGTCATATCTGATCTCCTTGTGAATGCCGTCCTCAGTCTGAATGTCTGCAACGTTTCCTTCGGTATCAGCAAATACGGAGAACGCTCTGGTTCCCTTTCCAACCTCGAGCGGAACGGGATCTACGATAGCGTTATATCCTGCGGGAGCCTCAACCTCCTTGATGTAGTAGGTGCCTTCCTTAAGACCAAGAATAACGATCTTACCGTTGATAGGAGTTACTGCGTAGTTGTCCTGAGTTTCGCCGTTAAGGTACTCTGCAAGACCTGCTGCGTATATAGCTCTCGTTGTATCCTTGTTAGCGCCGCTGATGCCCTCGATAGCGGTGTAAAGGCTATCTACTACGTAAACGCCGTCAACGTCGGTAGGAATGATAAATACGGGAGTGGTGCATGTCTCGTCGCTGTAAATGCGGAACTTTGCGCCTGCAAGGTTCTTGCCGGTTGCGTAATCGTCCTTGAGAAGTCCGATACCGTAAACGTAGGTTACAACCTCATCGGGAGTGGTGTAATCGGTCTCGTTTGCGCTCGTCCAGGAAGCGTATGCCTTGTTGAAACGGTTGCCGTGGGTGGTGCTTCCGATAGAAGCGTTAGCCTCAACAACTGCATCGTAAGTAATCTCTACCATAGAGGGAGAAGTGAACTTGGATGCTGCGTTTTCGGGGTAGGTAAGCGAGTAGGAAACGTCTTCACCCGATCCCTGAGTCTTAAGAGTGTGTCCCTCAAGCCACGGAATGGTGATACGGAAGAGGTCTTCGCCAAGGTGTACGAGGTACCACTGTGCGTCGTTTTCGTCACGCTCTGCTTCAGCAATATCGCTCCAGTCGCCGAGATAGTCCCAGCCATCGGTGTTTTCTCCACCCTGCGAGAGATAGTATCCGTGGGGAAGATACTCGCCGCCTACCGAAACCGTGAAGCTTTCGAACTCAACCCAGATAGCGTCGCCCTTTTCATCGTGGATCTGGTAGTACAGGATCTTCTTGTCGCCACTGTAATTGGTAGCCTCGAAGGAAACCTTGTACTCAACCTTGTCGCCGATGTTTGCGCTGTTGCTGTCGCCCCAGATAGGCTGGTCGTTTTCGTCAACGCCGATCTTGATCTGCTTGTTGAAATTGTTACCGGGAGCCTGGTTCTTATCGATGATCTCAACGTCGGGGGTGTTGGAGTTGATGGTTACTGCTGCGCCGAGAGAGCTGGTTACGAGGTAGTATCCGTAAGGAAGATCCTCGAACTTAACCTCTGCGTCGGTTGCTACTACGGGAGCAGCGGCAGCGGTGTAGCTTCCGTCCTTTACAAGCTTCGTGAGGTAATCAACGAGCTTGGCATCGTCAGCGCCTTCCTTCTTGGAAACCGAGCCGGTATTTTCGTTGTAAACGAAATAGGTGTTCTCGGTCTTTCCGTCAGCGCCGAAGAGAACTGCAAAGAACTGGCTGTCTTCTGTGATGCTGTAAGATACAGCGTCGGTGTTACCCTCGTCATCTACGCTGATGCTTGCATCGAAGATCTTGTAGATAGTGTAGGTCTCGTCAACGGTTGCGTTGGTTATGGTAATAGAACCGGTATTTTCTTCAGCGAAAACAGAGATGCCGAGAGAAAGAACGATTGCTGCTACCATAACAAGGGATAAAAGTTTTTTCATGGTAAAAAATCCTTTCTAAAATAAAATTTTCTTAATTTGTGTGTCGGATCAGTTTGGCGCATAAACAGTTTTTACGCCACTTTGCGGAGGCCTTACCCCGATGACCTCCTTTCGCGCTTATGCCTCAAGCTGAGTCCGTATATCAGCGGAATTATCATAAACAAAATTCCGCAGAATATATAAATCTGATTACCCCTTCCGCCCGTTGCGGGGAGCTCTACTAATTTTCCTGTGTTTTTATTCGTAACCTTCCAGTTTCCGTCCGATGCTCCCTTGTACATAAATTTGTCGCTATGAGATGAACCGTATGTATCGTAAAGCAGAAGGTCGGGGTTGTCCGTATAATTCAGGGTTATCCTCATTGAATTCTGGGTGTCACCAAAGGTGATATCATAAGGGCGGGGTGCGGCGATCTCACTCAAGGTGTACGTTCCCGGAAGAAGATTTTCAAAGGAAACTCTTCCGTTTTCGTCCGAGATTATTTCTATTGGTGTAAACGAGTTATCGTTATATTTCGTCAGACTGAACACGGCTCCCTTTATCGCAAAGCCGAAGTCCTCGTCTATTTTGGTGAAATGAATATCGTAGAGAAGTCCTCTTACGTACGGGACCTGAAAATTCATACGCAAAGACGTGTTCGGATCGTCAGAAAAATGATAAATAAGAGTTGCGGATCTGTTCGTCGGATAGACGTGATCGCAGTTTGAAATTGAGCAGGAGGTGTTCAGACACTCAAGACAGCTCTTATCGTTTTTCAGTCTGATCTTATAAACAAGCTGAGCCGCGTTTCTTTGCCACTCCTCGCCCGAGTCCTCCGACGCGACCAACATCTCCAGATGATTCGGATGCCAGGTCAGCACACCGTTTTCAAAGGTTGGCAGATCGGTATAGTCGCCTGCGAGAACTCCTACGAACTCGATATTATCGCCCATTGTATCAACAACGCTTTCGAGTACCGTATCTATAACCGAGATGCGTTCAAATCCGCTTCCGCCGTTTGAGGTCATCATACTTTCGGTCATCTGAATATATACGGGGTTTGATGCAGAGGTTCCCTGATAGTCCTTAACGTTCGCAACAACGATTGCCTGAGACGAATCGGGAATCTGAAGCAGTATCTTTCCGTTTTTCATACCCTTATTAGAGTATCTTGTGATTACGCCACTTTCAGAGAGCAGCTGGGTCTTACTGTCATTCCAGATCTGTATTACCATATAGAAGCTTGAGCTTGCAGATCCGGTCGGATTTACAAACAGCTGCGAGGGGTTTCCCTGGCTAAGAGAGGTGATCTCGCCCACCGATCCGTTTGCCGCGGACGCATAGTAGGTTCCGTATTCAAACACCGTATTCCACGAGAGCTTTTTATCAATGCTCAGGTACACGAGAAACTCGTTTTCGACAGCGGTCGGAACGACGTTCTTCTGCACGAGCACGTTTTCATTACCGATCTTATGTATCTCCTCGCGACCAAGATATCCGCCCGAAACGATCTGCCACGAATTCTTATCGGTCGTTGTCAGAAACGAGCCTATAATATCGGTGCTACCGCTACTTTCGAGCATCACATCAACGCTGTCAAGCGAAAGCTCGGGTTGGCGCGAGTCGATATTTACGTATCCGACAATTCTCGGATCGTCTATCGGAAGGATAACCTCGGACACCGCGTTCTCCCAGTCTCCGCCGACTGCAAGAATCTGCTGTGAGGAGGATGCTGTGACAATTAAAATCTTATCCGCTTTCGTATTTTCGTCGGCATCAAGGAATAAGATGTTTCCGATCTTACCGACGTTTTCGTCGGGAGACAGGAATATTCCTCTTTCCTCCAGACGCCGAAGCATAACGTACACACCCGAGCTTATCGGAATCAATTCACGCGGAATGCCTGCATAATCAAGGCAGAATGCAACGAACATAGCCGACCAGTCTCCATACGGGTTACCGTACCACTGACCGTAGCGCGTAATTCCCTGCTTTGTAATACCGTCGTCTGCAAGACTGTAATTTCTTTCGCTTTCGGTGTATCCGATCTGCGATCTGGCGATCAGAGCGAGGTTATCCGCCCATCGCGCGTAATACTGATTTGGCAGGGTTGCCTCCCAGTCCTCCGCCGTCTCCACGTCCGCCTTGGGATCGGAGTAGCAGGAAATGCTGTGAAGATGCTCTACCTTTTCGCATATCAGAGTGTCACTCCGGAAGCATTCCTCGCTATGGCGATGCTCGGTATAGCCGCAGGTTGCATCGTTTGCAATCGCAACTCCCGTCCTACGCAGATTCCATACGGTTGCAAACGCTATGAGAAGGGACAGTGCCGTAAGTGCGGCTACGATGCGTCGAAAGCGTCTTTTTTCACTATTCAGTTGTACAAGGTACTGTTCAACGACACCCATAATGCCCTTTCCTTTTAGTGTTTTAAAATCCTATGTCTTAAAAACTCCTATGCTCTTAAACGGCCATACTCTGAAAAAGACCTTTCCGACTATCTGATCCTTCGGAATACAACCGATAAGTGTATTGCGCGAGTCAACAGAGCTTTCGCGCATATCTCCTATTACAAAATACTGCTCGGGCGGTACCTGATAGGGAAATTCAAGGTCACATTCGCCAAGCGACGCGTTACTGACGTACGGCTCGTCAAGCTTTTCGCCGTTTAAGTAAACGGTGCCGTCAACGTCTATCTCGATCCAGTCGCCCGGAAGTCCGATAACGCGCTTTATAAGGAGCTTGTTATTCCACGTAAATCCGCAAAGATCTCCGCGTTCAAAACGCGTTGTCTTTGTGAGAAGAACTATGTCGCCACCCGACAAAGTCGGCTCCATACTCGTTCCCTCTATTTGAAGAACGGGTAAAAGAAGGGTCGCGACAAGCACCGCAACTGCGGCAACTACGGTCAAAACGTAGATAGTTCCGCGCAGCGCCTTGTTGTACGCCTTCTGGCGGCGGTACCTTTTTCTCTCGGTTTCGACCTGCTTTTTAGTGGGGAGCGAGACCTCCCTGTTTTTTCTTTTCAGCATCTTATCTCACCCGTTTTCCGCAAGAGTCTTGGCGTTTTCTACGATCTTTTCAGCCTCTTCCCTTGCCAGAGCAAGTATTCTTTCCTTTTCGGCATTTGCCTCGTCGAGCATACTTTTTATCTCGCTAAGATACTGATCTGCGGCGCTCTGCGCACTTTTGAAGCAGTCGTTGATCTCAAGAACTGCCTCGGCGATATTTCCCGCCTCGCTGATGCGAAGTCGCTTATCTGCAAGCGCGTCCTCAAGGGCGCTTTTTTCCTCGTTAAGGCTATCCACCTGAAGCTGAAGCTGATATATGATATCTATAAGCTGCGCCCTGCCAAGGCGCCTGAATTCCTTGTCCGTCATATTACAAACGTCCTTTCTGCTTTTTATCCTATTATTATATCACCTTCGTCATTTTTTGTCAACCAAAATCGAAAAAAGTGACTTAAAATTCCAGGGTATCGACCTTATCAAGAAGCATGCCGAGCATTTCCTTGCATCTTGCAATTCTTGCAGGGCTATCCGCCTCGTCGGGGTGACGGAGAGAGCGGCGGAGTATTCTTGTGTATCCGATTACCTTTGCCTTCTCGAGCACCGCGCGGCAGAGCTTATCATCCGACGTGCCAAGGTACATTCCAAGCGCGGTATTAAAGAATTTTTCGGACGTTTCGTGAGTATATCCGAAGAATCTCTCGGTCGTGCTATGATCGTGCTCTGCGTAGCCGATAGCCGCGTTGAACATCGAGCCGATCTCGAAAATGGGGTGTCCCATACAAAGGGTATCCATATCAATAAGAAGCCCCTCGCCGTTTTGTACCATAACGTTATTTGTGTGATAATCGCCGTGAAGGAGGGTGTTCTGCTTCGGAATCGCCTCTATCAGCGCGCGAAGCTTGTCGCCCTGCTCCTTCGGAAGATGGGGAGATACGAATTCTGCCCAACCGAGCGCGATCTCCTTCATATCGGGGACCTCTCCGTCCTCGACCTCGACCGCGTGTATGCTACGGAGCATATCAACGTAATATTTTGCCGCCTCGGATATATCGTCCTGATTATCCCTTATAAGCTTCGTTACACTAACTGCGTTCAAAAGCTCGGTAACGGTGCCGTATCCCTCGTCAACTCTGACGATTCCGTACGGAATTGCGGTATTTATGCCAAGAATGAAGGCGCGTCTTGCGTTTTCTCTTTCCTGCTTTATCTCAGGGAGGGCGTCCTTTGCGAAATAAATCTTGAGTATGGTTTCGTCGTCATATCTGTAAACCGCTCCGTTTGCTCCCTTCGCGATAAACTCACAGCCCTCGACGCTCATTTTTCTATACGCCTTTTCGATAGTCAGCATATCGGTAAAGCCTGTCATATCAAAAACCTCGTAAACGTCGGGAGCGACGTTTATAATGGCGAGCTTCGGCTCTTCCTTGCGAAGTCTGAGTATCACACGCAGTCCTGCGCTCGACACATATTCAAGCTTATCGGCATCGAGAACGGTATGCTTTCCGGGATTTTCGCTCTTGATACTGAATATCATTTCCTCTGCCTCGCCGGCATTAGTGGCGTCTATTCTTCCCTCAAGCGCGATATACAAAATGCTTTTATCTATTCGGTATGTAATATTCATTATTTGTCTTCCTTTCCAAAAACAAGACCCGTGAGCGTGTTATATTCGATCCACGCGGACGTATCCGAGAGACGGGAGGTGAGATGCGCAACCGAGCGGTAATACCACGCCTGCTCGGAGGCATCCTTCTGATTGAATCTCTGCCACATCTTCTCTCCCTCGACCTTGAAATCGCGATAGATAGCGCGCATATTTGCGAGCTTATCGCCAAGCCAAAGGGCTAAAACGTCGGTATCGTCTGTGTTTTTGAGAATTTCGAGAGTCTCCTCCTTGCGTATTCTCCAAGTTTCCGAGGGATCGATCTCTTCTCTTTTGTTCTCGGTCTCTGCCGCGACAAGCTCTCTTACGCGACTGCCGAATTTCTCCTCGATCTCATCAAGAGTGATTCCCGCATCCTCTACAACGTCGTGCAGAGCGGCGGCGGCTATAACTCTCTGATCGCAGGTGATAGTTCCTACGATAACTGCCGCCTCCATAGGGTGAAGAATATAAGGGGCGTCACTTTTCTTACGTCGCATTCCGTCGTACGCCTTAACCGCAAATACGACTGCCTCGCTTGCAAGCTCCATTACTCGATCACCAGAATATCGGCAAAGCCGGTCATTTCAAATACTTCCATAACAAGCTCGCAAACGTTTGTGAGCTTCATCGACGATTTGAGCTTTTTCTGTGCGGAGAGGAGGACGCGGAGTCCTGCGCTCGATACGTATTCAAGTCCTGCGCAGTCGATAGTGAGACTGTCTATGCCGCAGATATGTGAGTTAATAAAGCCGTCAAGCTCGGGGGACGTAACTGTATCAAGGCGTCCGATAACGCTGACCTTCAGCGCGGACGCGTTCTTTTCAAACTTAATTTCCATTATTTTTCTCCTTATGCAAACTTTTTAACTATAACGATGCTTACACAGCTTCCCTTTACGCCTACGATAACGTCGTCGGAGGCGGAAGCGATCACAGACTTTTCAAGCTCGTCCCATTCTTCTGCCTTTTCGGTGGGGCTTACAGAGCTTCTGTACCGGTCAAGACTCCAGTAGTAGGAGAAGTCCATACCGCCCGAGAATCCCGATGCCATACGCGCGTGGTCGGTCGATGCGGCAATAGCCTCCATACTCTCGCTATCAAGGAAAAGGTCCTCAACTGCCGAGCGGATCTTTCCGACGATTCCGACAGCGGCGGCGTTTTTCTTATTCTTTGAAACCTTGATAAGCTCTTCCTTCTTCTCTGCGGTCATCTCGGAGAGCTTTATGGAAACACTCAGAGTGCATACGCCGTTTTCATACTCGAACCACATCTCGCCGTCAAAATCGTCAACGATGCTCGGGAGCATTCCGTCGGTCTCCTCGCAGAGCAGACGAAGCTGAAGTGTCTGCTTATGATTTAGTCCGATATACGCCGCAAATCTCTCGCTTTCGTCGAGAATTGCCGCAAGGTCCTTAGTGCCTTTTTCTATTTTGCATACGTTTGATTTCATAAAAAGTCTCCCTTTCCCGTCTTATTCAATATCGAAAATGTCGGCAAATCCGGTCATTTCAAAAACTTCCATAACCTCTTCGCAAACGTTTCTAACCTTCATTGAGCCTATCTTCTGCATCTTCTTCTGTGCCGAGAGAAGAACGCGAAGTCCTGCGCTCGATATGTACTCTACACCCTTGAGATCAAGAATGAGATTTTTGGTGTCGCCTATATCCTCGTTTATCGTTTTATCAAGAGCAGGAGCGGTAACGGTATCGAGTCTGCCTACGATCTCGATGATCGTCTCCTGCGCGTTTTTTATTATTTCTATTGTCATTTTCCTTGTCTCCTTATATCTTTTTGATCATAGTCAGAATGTTTTCGCCGTTTTCGTACGCGTAGCTGAGGGTATCCATGGTTTTCTTCGTGATGAAGATACCGAGTCCGCCTATCTCGCGCTCGTCTGCAGAGAGAGTAGTGTCGGGATCGGGCTTCTTCAGAGGATCGAAGGGGATTCCCCTGTCTGCCATACGGAAGGTGATATTTCGGCTTTCACCGTCGAAGGCAATAGAGATATCCACGTCGCCTTCTCCGCCCTCGTAAGCATAGTGAGCAACGTTGACAAATATTTCTTCGATCGCAACGCATATTGCAGTCTGCGCCTTCATAGGACATTCAAATCCCGAGAGCGTTTCCTCAACAAAGGAAATAACGTCGCCGAGTGCCTCGGTCTTCGCCGGGAACGTTTTATTTATCATTTGCTCACCTCCTTTTTTGGGTTTAAAATCAAGCATAAGCATCGTAATATCGTCAAACTGCGGAGATTCTCCGACAAATTCGTCAATATTTGCTTTAAGCATAGGTAAAAGCTCGGTCGCTTCCGTGGAAGCGTTTTTATTCATAAAGTCAAGGAGTCTCTCCTCACCATAGAGCTTGTTTTCGGTGTTGGTCGCCTCGGGCACGCCGTCTGTGTAGAGGAAGATCCTATCTCCCGCCTCAAGCGTTATCTCGCCCATTTTGTAGCAGATGCCCTCCATACCTGCAAGAACGAAGCCTGCGCGTGTCTTGAGGTATTCAAACGAGCCGTCCGCACGCTTCAGAAGGGGCGGATTATGTCCTGCGTTTGCAAACTGTACCTTTCCGCTCGAAAGATCGAGAATGCCCATCCAAGCGGTGACGAACATACCCGACTCGTTATTTTCGCAAAGCTTTTCGTTCGCCTTGGTGAAAATATCGTTTACCGCCATACCGCTTTCTGCAAGGTCCTTGATGATCGTTTTCGCGGTCATCATAAACATTGCGGCAGGTATTCCCTTGCCCGAAACGTCGGCGGCAAGGAATGCTACCGTATTATCGCTCAGCTTATAGAAATCGTAGAAGTCTCCTCCGACCTCCTTTGCGGCGATCATTTCGGCATAAATGCGGTACTCATCGTCCTTCGGGAAGTTGGTCGGGAGTGCGGAAAGCTGTATCTGCTTTGCGTACTCAAGCTCCTTGTCGATACGCGCCGCCGCCTCTGCAATATAGCGCTTGAGGGTTGCAACGGTGGAGTTGATGTCGTCCGAAAGCGAGGAAAATTCCTCGTTCGAGCGAACGTTTACCTCTACGCTGAGGTCACCCTCGGTGATACGTCCGAGCGTATCGTTTATTTTCTTTAAGTTATTGATGATGACTCTCTTTATGAGTATGTAGATGAACACGAACAGCGCGGCAAATATAAGCACCTGCATAAAGACGCTCGTATAAAGAGATGCGTCGCGCATGAACATTGCCTCGGACTCGGGCATTGCCGCGATAATACAGTAGCCTTCAACGAACTTGAAAACATACATATATTTTTCGCTCTCGGCGCTGTTTGTGTCCACAATATCCGCAGGATAAAGGTCGGTTGCGGTACTACCCGTCTCCATTTCGAGGGAAGGAGTGATTCCGATAGTGGAAATGTGACGTCCCGAATACTCGTTATCAATTACAAGATTGAGCTTATCGTCGCAAACGGCAACGAGGCCGCCCGTTCCGACGTGTCTGTTCTTGGTGACGTCAACCACGAACTCGTTGAGCATTGCGTGGAACTGCTCCGCGTCGTATCCGACCTGAATGAATCCGCCGCCCTGAAGTCTTACCGCCGCGTATTTTCTCCATTCGGACTCGTCTTTTCCGCGTCGGCTATACTCCTGAACGAAGGAGTCTTGTATTTTGAGCATATCAACGAATTCCTTTGACTGCTCTTTACTGTTCATATCGTAAACGCCTATAACGTCATCTTCATTTGAGTCTATTATAATGCCGCTATCGTCAACTACGTTGATCTCCTCGACACCGTACTTCTGAACGAGAAGGTCGAGATCGCTAAATCCGCTCTCGTACTCGATCTTAACCTTTTCGGCAATATCGAGAAGCTGTGCGTCCGATTTTTCCTTGATGTCGGTCTCGACGTCGTCCATTGCGGCGGTAAAGACCTCCTTGGTCTCGATCTTTACCATTCTGTTCTGAAGAATATAGGTGAAGGAGCTCGTTACCAAATATGCAATAACGATACAGAGAAGAAGCCATCTCTGGAAGGTGTTTGCGATTCTTTCGCTTCCCTTTTTACGGGTGAAGCGCTCGTGACTGAGAAGGGATACTATGATGATGGCGCATCCGACAGCCACAGCGTTTCCGAGTATCATCGGGAAGGTTGCACCTTTGACAAATTCAAAGGCGTATGAGGAATCCTTCATATTCGTCAAGAATATAAGGATCATGTGGATAACCTCGCAGACAACGGCGATACAAACTCCGTATCCCCACGTCGGCTTCTTGTTATCAAACATAAGCTTACGAAGTCCTGCCGCCATAAAGCCTGCGAGAACTGTCGCTACGCTACACGCAAGGCGCGTATATTCTCCTCCGCCCCAGAATACCGAGAACCAGCGGTAAAGTCCGCCGATAAATCCCGAGATTATACCTGCGGGCGCGCCGAAGATAAGTCCTGCCGAAAGGGGCGCCGCATCACGGACGTTCACCGTCGTTCCGAGCCAGTCCACGCCATAGCTTGACGCAAAGGCTGAAACGCCGCCGAAAAGAAGTCCGATAATTATCTGCTTTACCGCGTAAGGCAGCTTCTTTAAGGGTGTGTACTTATCCGCAATATATACTGCAAGGACAAGAAGACAGTTAATTAATACCGGAATTGCAAGTCTCATTCGGTCACCTCGTTATTTAAGCAGCAGTATCAGATCCCAGACGTAGCTGGCAATCAGATTTCCGATAATACCGAGTGCCATAAGCAGAACCATATATATAAGCATACTGCTCTTGCTTATCGAGTTTTTCGCGATATTATAGTAGAAGCTGAAATGTCCCTGCATATTATCCTCGCGGCTCTGCTGCCACTGATAGGTTATAACGTCCTCGCTGTCGTAGGATGCGGGAAGATATTCCCTATACAGATTCTCCTCAAGGCGTCTGATACGGTAGCAGCCTGCATCGTTAAGCTCATAGCTTTCGTCAATAGAGATGGTAATTACCGCCTTTTTGAGCTTCTGACGGTGGAAAGATCCTATTCGTGTGATCTCCTCGGGCAAAAGTCTCGACTCGTTGATACGAACCGAATATCCGTATTTTTCGGAAATTACCGGAGTTGTGAGAAGGTCTCTGAGTCTGTCTATCGCGTTTCCGACACTTGCGCGCGATCTGAAGATGCCGTCCAGAGTCTTATGGGGCATACGCCAGATGAAATACGCTTCGTCGTTGTCGAGATACTCGCCGAGTCCCTCAAGGTCAAAGGTGAGAAGTGTGCCGTCTGCAAGAGACCTCGTTTCGTATTTGAGTGTGCTTATATGTACTATATCCACCGTTTTGCCGTTATAAGCAATTTCGGAGGTGTGTATATTTTTCTTAAAGTCAACAATACACGCCGCGCTGAAGGTCGCCTGCAATATTTTAGTATCGTTAAAAAGCAAGGAGAGATCTTCTATTTCGTCACACGAAACAGTAAACGGGATATAAACGCTGACGCATTTACTCGCCTTTACTCCGCGTATGCGCAGAGCGAAATCGACGTAGCTTTTTCCCTTGGGATTTAACCAGTCGTTGATGTAAACGGTGCTCGTATCGTCACCGTCAACCCAGACAGCCCAGCCGTCGTCGGCGTATTTTTTATATTTTTTAGCCATTTCCTTTGCTCCCTTCTATATTATTTTTCTTCCTGCAACGTATTTTGCAGTTACTTTCTTATCGTCAAGTCCGAGATAAACGGCGCGCTCCATTCTCTCTGCGAGAGTCAGACTCTGCACCTGCTCAAGCACGCTATCGTCAAGAACGACGGCGTCAAATTCATAGCCCCCCTCAAAGCTTCCGACCTTTCCGAAGAATGCTCCGCCTCCCTTGGTGGCAAGGTAGAACGCTTCCGAAAAGACGAGAGGGCGATACGCCTCGTCAACTTGATGAAATGTCTGAAATTACTTTTTACGCCTTCTTTGCAGAAGCGATCTTCTGAACAAACAAAGCGATAAGCAGAACAACGAACAGAGCCGCGCCTATCTTGTGAACGATCGAGAGAGCGGCAATTCCGTGAGACGCCTTGATGATAATTCCGCTGATGAGCGCGACTAAGTAGCAAGCTCTCATAATGATCTCGAGTGCGGGAATCTTCCAGCTCTTTTTAGTCAGAACGGTGTACGCCACGAGAACGAGAACGCCAACGAGCGAGAGTGCGATGTGTGCGGTCATTCCGGTTGCTCTGAGTAAGAAAAGCAGTACGCCTATCGCGAGAAGAACGGGGGTGAAAATAAGGTCCTTTTTCATAATTTTAACTCCTTTTATTTTATTTATCAGTTTTTTTCTTGCCGAGTCTGTCAAGTCCGAGGAAGATAAATCCTACGAGAACGAACGCGGCAGCGAGAATACCGATCCACATAAGAACACCGTTCACGCCCTGCGTATCAAGATTTACGAAGAAATAGGGATAGATCAGGGGTGTTGTGGAGGTGGGAATCAGTATAGAAGAGTCAAATCTCAAAATGATCGCCTGAATGAGAAGGAAGATCACGTAAGCAAGAGGAAACGCTATCGACGAGACAGGATAATACCACTTGCATTTTCCACGCTCGTAGAAGAGAAACCAGTCTGCTATGTACATAATGGGGAGAACCACGTGGAAAATAAGACTTCCTATACGCCAGTTAAGCTGGGGATCGCGTCCCTCTGCGCCTGCAAGCATAATGTTGAACACAAGGAAAGTGAGCAAAATGCCGAGCATTCCGATAAATTTGAGTATAGGCGCCGCGCTGACGAAGCTGTCCGACGGCTTCTTTACCGTCTGAATAAGAGCCGCGAGCATAACGCCGATACAAAGGAAATTACTGATGTTTGTGAAGTGTACGTAGAAGTCCCAGCGTATCTGATTTATATTGTCAAATATACCAAGACTTGCGATAGTTCCGACAAATCCCAAGGTGAGATATACGGTCTGATAAATGAGCTGTGCCGTTCTGTTTTTGATCATTTTTTTCTCCTTTCGTAAAACAAAAAACACTTTCCCTATGATACTGTCCATTCTAACACGAAAGCTGTGACAAACCTCTTACAAATAAAAGAAAAAGCCGTCAAAAAGACGGCTTATTTTAATAAAATTATTTATTTCTTTTTCTTTCCCAAAGAAGTCCGCAGGTGTTCTCTGCCCAGCTGTACTGATACATATACTCGCCAAGAAATTCGGGCTTTCCGCATTTCAGGTAATTATAATAATCACAGTCGATCTTCTCGGGATTTATCGAATAGAGATAATTGTTTCTCTCGAAAACGCCTCCCATTCCGACAGAGTCGAGCGTCTGTCTGAGGTCGCGGAAGAGCTGGTGGATATAGTTATGATTTTTCTGCTCCTCGTCATTCTCCCAAAGCGCAACTCCGATCTCGGCAACCGTGACTCCCGCTCCGTTTCTGTCGATCAGAAAGGCAAAAAGCTCCTTTGTCTTTGAGCGCTTGAAGGTCAGCTTTTCTCCGTTTGCATACACCTCGAAAGTTCCGAAGCAGGACGCAACGAGCGGCTTTTCCTTGCGGCGTATTCCCTTGATATTGTCGATCTCTGCCTGAACGTCAGAGGCGGAAACCGGCTTCATAAGATAGCCTGACGCGTGAAGCCTGAACGCAGGAATGGCATATTCCTCGTATCCCGTGCAAAAAACGATCTTACAGTCGGGACAGAATGAGACTATCTTCTCGGCGAGCGCAAGTCCGCCCATTCCTCGCATATTTATATCCAAAAATGCGACGTCTATCGGGTTTTCCCTGACAAAGCCGAGCGCTTCCTCACAGTCGGAAAATTTACTTAGCTCGGTAATATCGTCCGACGCCTCAATAGCTGACGCAAGTGCTCTCAGCATAAGTATCTCGTCATCAACTGCGATTGCGATCATTTTTCACACCTCCTTGGGAATAGTTATAGTTACCTTCGTGCCAACGTCCTTCGTGCTTTCAATTTCAAGCTCGCCGTTGACCATCGCCTTGAGTCGTCCGCGAATGTTACGTATTCCAACGTGTGCTCGCTCGTCAAGAAGGACGCTCGTATCAAAGCCTACTCCGTCGTCCTCTACCGAAACGCAGTAGCTCGTCTCCGTTTCGTAGGAGACGACGCGGATAGTGCCTCCTCTCGGGAGCTTCATAAGTCCGTGCTTTATAGCGTTTTCGACTATCGGCTGAATGGTGAGCGCAGGAATGTGGAAGTCCACCGAATTCATCTCAAACGAGAAGGTCATATCGGGGAAACGGACGTTTTCAATGCTGATATAGTGGCGCACGTGCTCCATTTCCTGAGACATAAGGATCGGCTTCGGATTATCAAGCTCTCCGAAATTCCCCCTTAAATACCGGGCAAAATTATGCACAAGCTCGCCTGCCTTAGGCGGATCTATGCTACAAAGCTGCTCAATGCTTCCGAGCGTATTATATATGAAATGGGGACGTATCTGGCTCATCATAGTAGAGATTCTGCTCTCTGTGAGCTTCGCGTTCAGAACGAGCTTTTCGGTCTCAAGCTCCTTTGCCTTCGCTATTGCGTTGATACTGCGCGGTATGATTCTCAGAAGCGCAAGTATCGCAACTATAAAGAAGAGTATAAACACGTAGGCAGAGACAAGTCCGCCCTTCCAGAGTCCGACGTCGGTCATAACGGTGTCAACTCCAAAGGCGGCGATAGGAAGCGTGAGTCCGACGTATAGCCAGCGCTCCCTTCCCTTTGCAAGGAAAATTTCTTTCAAAATACATCCGAGTAGTGCGATAGCGGACGTCGCCTGCGCTATTACCCACCAGAGCCAGAGGTCATAGAAAAGAAGATCTGTAAAGATGGGGAGCATAAGAAGGATCGCGTCACACGCCGCAAGAAGAGAGACGGTCGCCGTGCCAAGCGGCTTTGTGTTCTTTAACAAATGCACGATAGCTATCGAAAGAAATAGCATATAGAACATCATCGAGCATCCGAGAATGATCGTGTTCGACACAACCGATTCGTTTTTGAAGGACGTTCCCCTTGCGCTATACGAGAGGTATGTTCCCGCAAAGAGAATTACCGCGCCAAGCACCCAGATTATCTTACTGTTCTTTATATGAATAAGGATTGAAAAGAGGGCTGTTCCGAGGAACACGAAGGAAACGATAACGAACAGAAGTCCGACGTCTCTTTGCGAGTCTCCGCTTGCAAGGACCCCTTTTTCAAACTCAAATCCCGTCCAGAATGCCGTATTCGAGAGCATTTCGTCGATTGCGGTCTCGTTTCCGTACTTATGCGGATTGTGTACTACGATCTCGATAAGATCTTCCTCCGCGCTCATAAAGGAATGAGCGGTCCACGACTCGCAGCAGGATGCGTCACCGTACAGAGGGTTCTCGTTGTCGATCACGTACGGATCAAATCCTTTCTCGTAAAAGGTCAGATTTATGTGATCCGTGTAAAATGCGACAGGCATATCGCCTCTGCAAATGCCGACGTACTCGCCGTCGGGAGCATAGATATGGAAATTGCCTCGCAGGGTGACGTCGCCATCGGTCGCAGGGATATGCTCGCCCTGTACGATCGGCTTCCACTCGCCGTCTGCAACGCGGTATTCACCGTCAAAGCGCACCTGCGCGACAAGAGGCTCGGCGGCCTGACTGCTGGTCGCGTTTCCGTGCCACAAAAGCAGAGCGGCAATTACAAAAATGGCGCAAATGCCGATAATTTGCAGAGTCGGTCTATTAAAAAACGGAAATTTATTTTTCCTGTTTTGCATTGATAAGTCTCCTTTTTCCGCTGGAAAATCAGTCTAAAATCTTCATCAGATCCTCGCCCTTGTCAATATATATATTGGCGATTTCTTTTATTTTGTCCTGACCGAAATTGTATTTATCATAGATGCCGACAGTCGGCATTCCGACGCTTGTCGCGCTCTCAATAGCAACGAGAGAGTCCTCGAAAACCCAAGTTTCCTCTACGCACGTACCGAGATAGTTCATCGCGGCAAGGAATACGTCGGGCGACTCCTTACCCTTTCCGATTTCGCTGCACGAAAAGACCTTGAGAAAATATTTTTCTATGTCGCAATGCTTCATTGCAAGGTCGATAAGGTCGGGTGCGGTAGCCGATGCGATGCACATTTTGACGCCATTTTCCTTGCAATAGTCGAGGAAATCGCGCACTCCGTCCTTGAGCTTGACTCTGTTTGAGTAAAAGTCTGCCATTATGGCGTTTGCCTCGGAGAGAAGCTCGTCGCCGCTCTCACCGAGATTATAGTTTTTGTGAACAAGCTGCATTGCGTCCTTCAGGGTAAGTGTGCGGACCTTCTTATCGTCCGCCTCGCTCGGGACGAAGTCGGGATTGTTCAGATATTTTTCGCCAAAGGTCGACCATATTATCTCCCAAAGCATCAGGGAGTCGACCAGTGTGCCGTCCATATCAAAAATTGCTGATTTGATGTTCATATAAGCCTCCGTTTGGGGTATCTTACCAAGTCTCTATTATTACCTCGTCCAAGTCAAAGCGAGATTTATCGTCAATAGAATTATGATACTCCTCCGCCGCCTTGCAAAGTCCTTCACACAACTCGATAACATCAGCATCAATGTAGCCAGCTGTTCTTAAAGTGTGACTATAATTCTCTCCGTTGCGCTTGTGTGCATGAAGATGTATTTTATGCAAAGTATTGCATTTAATCTTATAATCTCCAGCGTGTAACACAGCACATCTCAACTGATAGCATTCGCTGGCTGTAAGCCACTTGTACTCAACCAAGATATTTTCGGGTATTTTTTCAACCATAGAGATAAATTGATTTTGGGCATACTTTTCAAACCATTTAGTATATCTCTCTTTGGTTTGATGTTTTGGAAATTCCACCTTTCCACAAACATCGGGAAGTGTAAGCGACAATGCCAGGGCTGAATTGTAAAGTTCCAAACTCAAAGCGAGTCTGATTTCTTTTATTTTATTGATAAATATATCTTCGGTTGGCACAAAAGCAACTCCTTGTGACAAATTCTATCGTATATTTTTATTTTACTACTTATTTCGCCAAAATACAATAGGAAAATGAAAGAATTTACGGAAAAGGGCAAGTGGTTGCGCGACATCGAATGATAAACAAAGGCGCTTGCGCCTTTGCCGGCGGTTTGCAGAGCAAACGCGCCCCAGTCTCCGCGAAGCGGGAATGTTAATCTCAGATGTCGGTGGTGAGAGCCAAGTAAACGAAAAAAAGAAACACAAAACCGAGGCATTTGCCTCGGTTTTTGTGTTTCTTACTCCCCCTGCTGGGCTCGAACCAGCGACATCATGATTAACAGTCATGCGCTCTGCCAACTGAGCTAAGGAGGAAAATATAGAAGCCGACTAAAATTTAGTGGTCACCTCAGTGTTAGCGATGAGCTATCTTCCCGGGCCGTCGCCAGCCAAGTATTGTCGGCATAACAGAGCTTAACTTCTGTGTTCGGAATGGGAACAGGTGGACCCTCTGTAATATTAACACGAACTCTTTGGTGCACCTTCAGGGATTCGAACCCGGGACCCACTGATTAAGAGTCAGTTGCTCTACCAACTGAGCTAAAGGTGCATAGCTCCGTCTGTAAGCCCCTCTTGAGGCCCTCCGCAACGTCCATTGAAAACCGAATAAATTGAATTTAGTAAACTGCAAACAAAGTGAGTATCTTAGAACTTTGTAGTTCAAGCCCTCGGTCTATTAGTATCG
>JAZSKY010000055.1:0-9182 GCA_045535095.1 Eubacteriales bacterium
GGAAGCCTCTCTCCGCTACGCTCCGTTCGGCTTCCAAAAGCATTTACTTAAACAAATGCAAAACTGTTACCAATCCTCTTGCACAATTGTTTACAATCTTGCTCTTGACAGAGGACGCCTGTCCCTACAAAACAAAATCAAACTTCCTTATGAGAAGCACCCATTCGTGCAGATCTTTTTCTTTATTTAAGTCCTGCGGTGTTGACCGAGACGATAAATCCGCCTGCGTTGTCACCCGAGACAGTGTACTGACTTCCGAAAACCTTTATTTCGGTGGTCTCGCCGCTCGACGCGGGAACGTAGTATATCCACCATTCGTTTCCGTTTGCATCTATCGTTACGAGTCTGTTATCAGCGGTTTTCGTTCTGATAAGATCGAGATATGCGTCAAAGGAAAGAAGGTTTGCGTTCATATACGATGCGTGCGCTACGCCGATATATCTGAAGGTAGAATAGTTGGTCGTGTTGCCCGTATGGATATATCCGTACTTGTGGCAGTTTGCAAGGAACCAATCGTAGTAATTTGCTCTTCCGTAGTCGCGGTAGCTGTTGAGAAGGGGGATCTGACCGCTCGAGGTGTTTATCTGAAGGTCAACTGCAAGTCCCATAGCGTGCGGATTCAAAAGAGCCTCGTTTACGTTTGCGGTGGACTTGTCGTCCTCGCTCGTATCGTAGTAATAAGCGTTTCTGAGCCAGATGTTCTTGTTGCCCGTATCTGCAACGTATTGCTCCATCATCGCGCAGAATGCGTCTATCGCGTCAACGTCAAGGAATCTCTGCTGGTTTGCAGTAATGAAATTGCCGTCCGCGAGATAGTAGATGTTCTTAAATCCGTAGCGGGATAAAAGCTGACCGGGATCAAGCGCGTACATCTTGCTGTTTGTGAGAAGCTCCTCGGTGGGGCGGTAAGGATTTTCCGCGCTGAGCTCAAGAAGAGGTCCCTTATAAATATCGGCGCTCGAAACGGTTATAGACGTGTTTTTCGGAGAGGTGTTCTGGTTTTCGCCACCCTGCTGCTCGCCACCGACGTTTTCGTCTCCGCCTCCGACGTTGTCGGGGTTTCCTGCGGTCTCTCCGCCGTTTTCTGCGTTTTCATCTGGCGCGGGAGCTTTTTCGTCCTTTTTCAGCGAGGTGAAGGTTATTATCATCGAAATAATTGCAATTATTATAAGAAGGGTGGAGGCAAACGCTATTCCTCCCGTACCGTGGCGGTGAATGTTTCTGGAATTTTCAGACATAGTCTCGGCTCCTTTTCGAGTTTTTATGATTATACGCACTTTTTTGCGTTTGTAAGCATTTTTTGTGAGTTTTTCTTAATAATACCATATAACGCGTTACAAATCAACATATAACTTGTAAATTATGCGTTACTTTAACTTGTCAGCCTCGGCGGTCGCAAGCGCGTCACAGCGCTCGTTGTACTCGTGACCTACGTGCCCTTTCAC
This sequence comes from Eubacteriales bacterium, assembly GCA_045535095.1. Lineage (GTDB taxonomy): Bacteria > Bacillota > Clostridia > Oscillospirales > CAG-272 > SIG672. Next base: position 1,446 of record JAZSKY010000055.1, read on the forward strand.
CCAGACGTACTCTATCTTGTGCGGTGAAATAGCAGTCAGCAGTCTGTCCCAAAGCTCGGGATTGAGCGCCGCCTTGCCGTCAGACTTCTTCCAGCCCTTTTGCTTCCACGACTGCGCCCAGCCCTTTGAAAGTCCGTCGATGACGTACTTTGAGTCTGAGCAGAATTCCACCTCGCAAGGCTCCTTGAGTGCTTCGAACGCGCGGATCGCTCCGAGAAGCTCCATGCGGTTGTTCGTGGTATCTCTCTCGCCGCCCGACAGCTCCTTCTCGCGGCCGTTGTAGACGAGTATCGCGCCCCAGCCACCCGGTCCGGGATTGCCCCTGCAAGCGCCGTCTGTATATATATTAACCTTTTTCATAATCAGATCAACTTTCGCATATATATTACTTTATAGAAAGTATATCACGAATTTTCCCGTTTTTCAAGAGAATAATCGTAAAGAATTGGGAAAAAATAAAACTCACAAGCTTTTATTTGAAAGGATATGCTCTATGAAGCTAACTGCGGTAATTATGGCAGGGGGAAAGGGAAGCCGTCTCTATCCGCTGACCGAGAATACTCCCAAGCCCCTTCTGCCGATAAACAATATTCCAAGTGTAATTAAGATCCTCGCCGAGCTGAGCCGTATCGGAGTGAAAAGAGCGGTCGTGACGACCGGATACCTCGCCTCCGAAATGGAAAAGGCGGTCGGAGAGAGAGTCTATGACGTTGACGTTTCGTACGCAAGGGAGGATAGCCCTCTCGGTAGCGCAGGCGGTGTGAAAAACGCCCTTTCCAAAACCGTTGGCGACCTGCTCGTCATAAGCGGAGACGCGGTTTTCGAGGGTAATCTCGGCGATATGGTGAAAAATCACTATGAAAACAAAGCCGACGTCACAATTGCCTGCACCGAGGTCGAGGACACCTCTCGCTTTGGCGTAATATCTACTGACGAAAGTGGCAGGATAGTCGGATTCTGCGAAAAGCCGAAGGAGGGCGAGTGCGACTCACATCTTGTAAATATCGGCATATACGTCATCTCGCGCGAGATAATAGAGTCTCTTCCCGAGAAAAAGGCGCTCGACTTCTCGCTCGACGTTTTCCCGAGTGTTATGCGAGACAAAAGAATGTTTGCATGGAAAAGCGACGGATATTGGTGCGATATGGGTACGCTTTCGTCCTATCTTGAATGTAATATGCGCTATTCTCACGGAGAAAATATCATAGGCAGAGGATGTGTCATCTCGCCCGACGCCGACGTTCGCGGCAGTATCCTCTTTGACGGTGTAACCGTTGAGGCGGGAGCGGTCGTAAGAGACAGTCTTATATGCTCGGGCGCGCATATCGGACGGGGCGCAGGAGTGTCGAGCGGCTCGGTGGTCGGCGCAGGATGCGTGGTGAAGGACGCCGAGGTGCTTTCTCAAAGCTCACTCTGTCTTGCAAACGGAGTGACGGGTGAGGCGCGCGCCGCCTCGTCGGCGGGAACAAAATAAAAACAGACCGCAAAAGCGGTCTGTTTTTATCTGGTAATATAAATTTCTTCCTTTTTGGCTATTTCAATATTGTCAGATTTGTTATATACTATTTAAACGAGGTAATCCATAGGAGGATCTAAATATGAACGAGTTATATAATCAGGCAGTAGCCGTTATGCGCGAGCTTGGAGAAAAAGCAAAGCTGAAGGCGGGGGACGTTGTAGTTGTAGGATGCTCTACGAGTGAGATAATCGGCTCGAGTATCGGCACAAACTCAAGTCCTGACGTAGCAGGTGTTGTCTTTGAGGGTATTTATGATTATGCGAAAGAAATGGGATGGCGTCTTGCTTTTCAATGCTGTGAGCATTTGAACCGCGCGATTGTTACCGAGAGAAGCACCGCTTGTGGCGCAGATATAGTGAACGTAGTTCCCCGTCCCAAGGCGGGCGGCTCTATGGCAACGCAGGCGTACGCTCACCTTGACGATCCGGTGGTTGTGGAAGAGATCAAAGCAGATGCCGGAATTGATATAGGCTTTACTCTTATAGGAATGCACCTTAAGAGGGTTGCCGTTCCCGTGAGACTTGAAAACAACAAAATAGGTGAGGCAACCGTTCTTGCCGCGCGTACAAGACCGAAATTTATCGGAGGAAGCCGCGCAGTATATAACGAGGATCTACTTTAATACAAAACGAAAGGCGTCGCAGAAATACGACGCCTTCATTTTATTTGAGTTATTAGTTAATACACAAACTTCAGGGTCGCCATCTCGAACGCGCTCAGCCCAAGAGTCAGAGTGTCGGAAAAATCGAGCTTTTCAGCCGTTTTTTCTGCCATATCCGTTTTATAAACCTCTTTTACGCCGCTCGGCACAGAAAGGGTAACGAGTCCGCCCTCGCCGCCGTTTTCGATAACTCTTGCGATGATTCCGCTGCGGTCTTCTGCCACCTTGCAGTGCGAAACGGTCGCGTTTCCGTGCGTTACAGTGGGAAGCTCGCCCGAAATCTCATTCTTGCAAGCAAGGAAGGGACGCGCAAAGCTTTCTGCGTCGCGCGTGACGTCGCCGGTAGCAAAAGAGGTACCGTAGCACGCCATTTCCCACGAAAGGTTGTGAATACCCTCGTCGCGCATCGTGTCCCAGTCGGTCATCGAGTAGGAAATAGGCTCGTGCAGATAGGTTGCAACCGCAGGCGCGCGGAGAAGCGAAAGGGCAAGATCCTTTCCGCCCTCTCTCGGCAGGATTCTGTAAGAGGGAGTTCCGCGGTTGAATATCGCAACACTCTTCTTTTCGCCCTCGACACCGCCCCAACGCAGTGCCGCCCAGTCTCCGTTTGAGCCTGCCCACGCGTCGCTTCTGCACGCCGCCTTGGGAGTCTCTCCCGAAAATTCGGAGAAGAATTTGTCGCCAAGGAGGAAGTTCTTGATTATCGTCTCCTCGCCCGTCATATTCGAGTCAACTATAAGATAGCCTGTGTTTGGCGTTTTGAGGCGTCCCTCCTTGTAAAGCTTTTTGATGAGATCCTTCTTTTCGGGGAATCTTTTAAGATATGTATCTACCGCGCAGGGCGTTTCGATCTGGAATTTATAGTCGGGATATTTTTCGCAGAGCTTTATGTTTTCTTCGATGTAATACTGCTCGATCTTTGCATAAGATACGTAGTTTTTACCGCCCGACTCAAAGTCCTTTTCAAGACATCTGCGCCAAAGCTGGTCAAAGTGGTTTTCAACTACCGCCGCAATCTTTCTTTTCATAATAAAGCCTCCTTTTTATTTCTTAAATTCATTTTAACCCTTGAAAAGTGAAAATAAAATGCAAAATAATAGCAAAAAACAGAGAAAATTATGGGTATTAAAAAATCCGACGGAAAATGGATGCAGTCCTTATCGGAGAATTTACCGTAATAAAAAATTACCACAGACCAAGACAAATGGTTTGTGGTATTTTTATTTTATGAGCAGAAGAAAAGACTAAAGGAAAAAAGCCTTGGTTTCCGCGTCCGACAAAAACTCATTTGCTTTTCTTAGCATCTGTCTTGCATTTTCAAAAGTTAATTCTTGAAGAGCGCGGTCAAAAGGAAGCAGTAAATATTCAAAATCCTCAAAGTTCATATTTCGTTTCGGTGTTTGATTTTTAAAATTCGCCAAGAAATATATGACCGTTTTTGAATTTCCATTATCCGGTTGATAGGATATTTCATAGCGAAAATCTTTGTTGATCTGTACTTCAACGGAAGTTTCTTCTAATGTTTCCCGAAGTGCGGTTTCTTCCTCTTTCTCATTTGCCTCAACGTGACCTTTTGGAAAACCGCAATACCCATCATCTTTTGCTTTTACAAGCAAGTAATGAATCGTTCCGTTATCAAGCGTGTACGGTATCGTTCCACATGATTTTTCTATCATTGTTATTTTCCTCTTTATCGCCAGTTTCGCCTTTGTATTACAAAGGCACAGGGCAAAGCCCATACCCCTATTCTTGTTTAGCTTTAATTGTATTTAGCGATGATATTAACATACGACGTATGGCTCCGCAATCATTTTGAATAGCCCTGTATGCAGTTTGTTCTATACAACCTGTTTCAAATAATAGCTCAAGCCAATATTCGGTTTCATAACACTCCTTTTGCGCTATTTCAAGTTTTGATATAAAATCCTTTGTACCTTGCGCATACTGTGCCTCGTGGATATTTGCTCCAATAGAAGTGCCGGAGCGTAATAATTGATTTATCAGAACCGTTTCTTTGTGTTCTGATTTCATATTACGACAGAGAAAAACGATATTCTTGGCAAATTCCTTTGCTTTATCTCTTAAAATGCTGTTTGACATAATTTCATCACCTCTGCAATTATTATACGCCCAAACCGTCACTAAGTCAAGTGATATTCCGACTTTGTCGGAGTGATATTATTGCTATCGCAATAGTGATATTGAAGCCTTACGGCTTCAGTGATATTTTATTCGCCATAAAACTCGCGCAGCGAATATCACTCGTCGTAAGACGAATATCACTGCGAAGCAATAGAACTCGCCGAAGGCGAATAAAACTGGCGTGATACTCCGTTAAGAGTATCACGCTAAACCATCGGATTTTTATTTATTTAGCCGTGAAAAATTCAACGCTCTCGCCCACGGGTCCGTTGCAGAAAGCGATTCTTGCAGGGTAGGGCGGATTTGATGCGATAACTATGTTGCGAGGCTCCATTGTTATTTCGTAGCCCGCTTTTCTTACCGCTTCAACGCAGTCGTCCACGCTTTCAACCGCAAATGCTATGTGACGGAGCGCGCCCTCGGAAAGAATATCGGGTGCGTTTGAGAATATCTCTAAAAGTCCTGCGCCCGTATCGAGCATAGCGCCGAGATTTTCTCCCTCTCCCCAGCTTCTGACGATGGGAAGTCCGAGTATTTCGTGATAAAACTCAAGCGTTTTGCTGTAGTTTTCAAGTCCCTTTGCCTTGAGTGCGATGTGATGAATTCCTGTAATTTTAGGTGCCATATTTGCCGCCTTTCATTATGCTTTTTCCACGCATCTTACTTTTTCAATACCGTAATACTTAAACACTTCGATTGCTTTTTCGTCGATCTCCTCGCCGCAGACGACTATCGGAATGGCGGGAGGGCAGGAGACGCTTGCGAGCGCGAGTGTTTTGCCGAGCGCATCGCAGATACCGTACTGCGCGCTTTGCGACATCGTTGCCTCTCTTATCGAAAGTACGCGCTTCGGCGTGCCGAGAGAGGGCATTTTTTCGTCGATTTTCTCTCTTATGGGAATATTTACGAGAGCTTTTTTGACTCTTGCAAGCTCATCGTCCGAGTTTTCGGGAGTGAGCATCATAACGAGAAAATCTCTGTCCGAAAATTCGCAGACGATATTTTCTTTTTTCAAAATATCGGCAAGCTCCTCACCCGTATATCCGTAGTCCTTGGGGGCAAGAGTTATCTTGAGCGGCTCGATGCCGATAAGGGTATATCCCGCATTCGAAAGATCGTTTTTCAGATCTTCAACCTTTTTTGAAAAGACCGAAAGTCTCTCGCGATAGGAGTTTGCAAGATATTTGTTTGCAAGGTCAAGCGACTGCATTATGAGATAGGAGGGACTCGTCGATGCAAAAAGGGACATCGCACTGTCCGCCATTTCGCAGAAAAGACTGTCCGCATTTTTCGAGACGTGAAGATATGCGCCGCCCGTCAGAACGGGGAGAGTTTTGTGAGCCGAGTCGGCACACATATCTGCTCCGAGCGCTATCGGGTGGATAGGATCTTCAAGGAAATTCAGATACGCGCCGTGCGCGTTGTCAACGAGAAGAAGCACGCCGTGCTTCTTGCAGACTGCCGAGAGTCCCTTTATATCCGAGACGTTTCCGAGATAGTCGGGACTTGTGATATATACGGCGGAAGCCCCGCTCTCGCAAAGAAATTTGTCGAGAGCGTCGGGTGTTATTTCACATTTAACGATGCTGTCACACTCTTTCGGAAATATCCATTTCACGTCAAGATCGAGGAGTGCCGCGGCGCCGATAAAGACCTTGTGCGCGTTTCTCCCCGCGGCAATTATCGGCTTTTTGCCGACCTTTTTCGCGTGGAGGAGGGCAAGGTAGAGCATCGCGCGAATTACAAGCGAGGATCCCTCGGTCGAATAGAGAGTGCGCGCGGTGTTAAAGAGGGACGCCGCGTTTTCCTCGCTCTTTTTTATTATTCCGCTCGGCGAATAAAGTACGTCCGCGCCCTCTATTTCGGTGAGGTCGAGCGCTTCAAGTCCGAGCAGGGAAGATCCCTTGTGACCCGGCATGTGCGCGCGCAGAGACTTTTCGTCTGCGTACTTTTTGACAAAATCGTATATCGGAGTGTCCATTTTATTCTTCTTCCATCTTTGCCGCTTCGAGCATAATGGCACATTCCATTCTCTTGCGGAAAAGCTCACAGCCGTACTTGTAAACGCCGTTTACCGAGCCGGTTGCGTGGTATGCGTTTGCCGCGCATCCGCCCGAGCAGTAAAGCTTTGCCCAGCAGTCGGCACATTCGGGACGGGTGTAAACGTTGCACTTTCCGAACTCTTCCTGCGTTTTAATATTCGTAACGCCGCTCCAGATGTCGCCGAGTCTGAATTTTTCGTCGCCGACGAACTGGTGGCAAGGGTAAAGGTCGCCCCACGGGGTGACTGCCATATATTCCGTGCCCGAGCCGCAGCCCGAAACTCTCTTGTAGATGCAGGGACCGCCTTTTAAGTCGATCATGTAGTGGTAGAAGGTGAAGGGTCTGCCCTCGCGGTGACGCTTCAGCATAAGCTCGGCAAGTCTCTCGTACTGATCGAGAACGATAGGAAGGTCTGCGTCTGTGAGTGCGGACTTGTCCTCGGGAGCGCAAACGACAGGCTCCATACTAAGCTCGGTAAAGCCAAGCTCGAGCATCTTTTCAACATCCTTCAGAAAATCGGGATTTGCGTGCGTGAACGTGCCGCGCATATAGTAGTTTTTGCCGCCGCGCGCCTCAACGAGCTTCTGGAATTTGGGTACGATACGCTCCCAGCTTCCGTTTCCTGCGTAGTCAACGCGATAGCGGTCGTGAATTTCCTTTCGTCCGTCGAGACTGAGCACTACGTTGCTCATCTCGCGGTTTGAAAAGTCGATAACGTCGTCGTCAATGAGAAGTCCGTTTGTGGTAAGAGTGAAGCGGAAGTTCTTGCCGCACTCCTTTTCTCTCTCTCGTGCGTATTTGACGAGTTCTTTGAGCATATCGAAATTCATGAGAGGCTCGCCGCCGAAGAAATCGACCTCGAGGTTGCGTCTGCCCTCGGAATTTTCGATAAGGAAATCGAGCGCGCGCTTTGCAACATCGAGCGACATTATCGCTCTCTCGCCGTGATATTTGCCCTGACTTGCAAAGCAGTATTCACAGTTGAGGTTGCAGGTGTGCGCAACGTGGAGACAGAGCGCCTTGACAACGCCTGACGTCTTTTTCTTGAGGGTGTCAGCCATAGGGGCAAAGGTATCGGGAGTAAAGAGCTTGCCTGCCTCTTTGAGAGATTCTATCTGGGAGAGGCACTCGATAATTTCTTCACGGGTGACGTCCTCGCGACTCGGATACTTTGCGAGTATCTCCGAGATAATTTCTTCCTTTTCCTTGCTTTCGTAAGCGGTGATGATGTCGTACGCTACCTCGTCCACTACGTGTACGGATCCCGAGAAAATGTCGAGTACGATGTTCATTCCGCCAAGCTTGTATGCGTGTATCATAACTGTTTACAGTATCCTTTTAAGTAAAGTTTTTGAAAGAGCCCGAGAAAACT
>JAZSKY010000017.1:0-15910 GCA_045535095.1 Eubacteriales bacterium
TTTTCTTAATTCTTCCACAGTTTTGTCCTTCCAAGGCATTTGAACAACCTCCTTTTAGGTCATTTTTCTTGCCTTTATTATATCACAAAACTGTATACAATCATCTTGCACTACCTGTATACTATCATACTACACTGTACACCTGTATCCGCCCGTATCGGGAGCATATAGAATGCTCCCCTACGATATAGCATCATTATAACACAAATCGGCAGAGAAAACAAGTTCTCTGCCGAAATTTGTTTGTAGGGGCGTTCATCGAACGCCCGCGGGCGACCAATGGTCGCCCCTACGAGTAAACATCCTTATGAGAAGGAGCCTAAAGCGAGTCTTTTTATTAAAAAATCAAACCTTTTCCTCGTGACGTACAAAGCAGAGGCTAAGTGTAAGCAAAACGTACGGAAGATCGAGAAATGCCTCGTTTATCACGCTTTTTGTAAAGTTTATAACGCTGACCGCAGTATTGAGATGCTCGGACGCCGAGATAAAGAGCTTTCCTATCTCAAAGCCGAGAGTCACCGCAAAGCAGAGTCCGAGAAGAATGAGACAGAGGCTCGGATATATCTCGTGGAATTTATTGTCCTTTTTAGTCAGCTTTCCTATGAAAAGTATCAAAAGAAAAGCGGAAAACGAGAGTCCCTCTGCAATATTTTCAAAGTATGTAAAGGTCTCGGTTTTCGTCAGCACCCTATCTCCGAGAAGGACGCCTGCGCTATAAAAAACGTACATAAGCTTCGCGCAAAGAAGCATCGAATCGGGGAGAAGAAGCACCTTGTTTCTGACCTCGGCAAGAAGAAGCACCGCGGTCGAAAAATAGACCAGCACGCAGATAAGATCGAGCGCATCCATAGTGTAAAACGCCTCGATATGCCCGTTCTGATAGACGAAGGTCTCGCCTGCGAGCAGCTTTTCAACAGTCAGCGCGAAAAAGGAGATGACGGTCAGAAGTCCGAGCCGTTTCGCTCTCTTTTCACACGAAAGATAGGATGAAATTCTTCCCATATCAGTTAAGTGTCTCCTTTACAGACGTAACGGTGTTTACCTTTCCGTCGCCGCCCACCTCAAAGAGCGCGCCGTTTAGCGTGATCTTGCCCGTGGCGAGCTTAAATCTTGCGGGCATTTTATTTTTGAGAAGGTCGATTATTATCTGCGACTCTACTCCGAGGCAGGTCTCCTCGACGCCGCACATACCGAGATCGGTGATATAACCGCTTCCCTTCGGAAGCACGTGTCCGTCGGATGTCGAAACGTGTGTATGCGTTCCGAAAATGACGTTCACCCTGCCGTCAAAATAGTAGCCGAGCGCCTTCTTTTCGGACGTCGCCTCGGCGTGAATATCAAGCACCGAAATATCGTATCTTCCCTTTTCCCTCTCGAGTATCTTGTCAACGGTTTCAAACGGACAGGCGAGTGCGTCCATAAAAACAGTTCCAAGCACGTTCATAACGAGAACGCGAGCGCTACCCATATCGACAACGGTATATCCTCTTCCGGGGTTCGAGGGCGGATAGTTCGCAGGGCGAATTATCTCGTTTTTGTCGTCAAGATACTGAAAAATGCGGTTTTTCTGCCAGATATGGTTGCCGCTCGTTATGACGTCAACGCCCGAATATATCATCGAGTCAGCCTCGTCGGGCATAATTCCGTTGCCCTCCGAAACGTTCTCGCCGTTTACGATTATCATATCCGCTTCGTACTTTTTGCGAAGCGCGGGAAGGCTTTTATTAAAGCCGTCGAGAGCCTCGGGGCCGACTACGTCCCCAAAGCAAAGAATTCTGAAATTTTTCATTAAATGTCCTTTCTAAGACAAAACGGTACCGACGGACCTGTGGTCCTCGGTACCGTCTTTTAACATATTTAAATATATACCATACGGATCGCTCCGTCTTTTTTTCAAAGGAGTTTTATATTATAATATGTTATCCACGCATTATCGCGCGGTTAGTCGAGATTATTTTGCGTAGTCAACTGCGCGGCTTTCACGCACAACGTTGACCTTGATCTGTCCCGGATACTTGAGCTCCGCCTCGATCTTCTTCGCAATTTCCCTTGCAACGAGTACCATATCGGTATCCGAGATCATCTCGGGCTTGACCATAATTCTGATCTCTCTGCCCGCCTGAATTGCAAAGGACTTTTCTACTCCGGAAACACTTTCCGCAAGCTCTTCCATCTTCTGGAGACGCTTGATATAATTTTCTACGTTCTCTCTGCGCGCGCCCGGACGTGCCGCCGAAATAGCGTCTGCCGCCTGAACTATAAACGCGATCACCGAACGCGATTCCACGTCGCCGTGGTGTGCTTCTATTGCGTGAATAATCTCGTCGTTTTCCTTATATTTCTTAACGAGATCAACACCTATCTGAACGTGCGAGCCTTCGGTCTCGTGCGTAAGCGCCTTACCGATATCGTGGAGAAGTCCTGCACGCTTTGCAAGAGCAGAGTCAACTCCAAGCTCGTCTGCCATAACGCCCGCAAGGAGCGATACCTCTATCGAGTGCATAAGCACGTTCTGTCCGTAACTTGTTCTGTACTTGAGTCGTCCGAGAGTTTTTACGAGGTCGGGGTGTATTCCGTGAATACCCGTATCGAACGTTGCGCGTTCGCCCGCCTGCTTTATGCTGGCTTCAACCTCTTTTTTGGATTTTTCAACGATTTCTTCGATTCTTGCCGGATGGATTCTTCCGTCCGAAATAAGTTTTTCGAGAGTAAGACGGGCAACCTCACGTCTTACGGGATCAAATCCCGAAAGGGTGATAGCCTCGGGCGTATCGTCTATGATAAGATCGACACCCGTGAGCGTTTCTATCGCTCTAATATTTCTTCCCTCGCGACCGATTATTCGGCCCTTCATTTCATCGTTAGGGAGAGGAACGACCGATATAGTAGCCTCTGCTACCTGGTCGGATGCACATCTTGCTATTGCAAGAGAGATTATATTCTTCGCCTTATCGTCGGCGATCTCCTTGAGTCTCTCCTCTATCTCTACGAGTCTGAGCGCTGCCGAATGCTTCGCTTCTTCCTCGATCTGAGAAATGATCTCCTGCTTTGCCTGTTCTACCGTATATCCGGAAATCGCCTCGAGTCTGTCGAGCGCTTTAAGTCTGAGCTGCTCGATCTTATCGGTAAGCTCGGTGTTTTCCTTGATCTTCTTATCAAGGGTCTCTTCCTTGCGCTCGATATTTTCGATCTTTTTATCAAGAGCAGCCTCTCTCGACTCGCATCTGCGCTCAAGTCTTGTGATCTCGCTTCGTCTTTCCTTGATCTCACGCTCAAATTCCTTGTTTGAACGCATGATCTCTTCTTTGGCTTCTATCAAAGCTTCTTTCTTTTTGGTCTCAGCAACCTTTGCGCCCTCTTCGATAAGTCTCTTTGCTTCCTGCATTGCAGAGCCTATCTTGGCCTCGGCAACCTTTTTGCGGATAACTATTCCCGCTACGGTTCCTACTGTAAGAGCGGCCGCGGTTACTATGATCCAAACCCACGTTTCCATCTTTGCACCTCCTTGTTAAGTCTTTTTTAGTCTTTTTATTCTCTGTGAACGATAATATTACACCAAGTATATACGAACATATTTATTTTACAACAAAACGAGCCGTTTGTCAATACGGCAAACGGCTCGGAAAAGGGCAAATATTATATTATTTTTAAATTTTATTATAATTTATTATCTTTTCTTTACTTTTTCACTTTTTTCAAGTCTCGATATCATAGCAAACAAAACGTACTGGCAGACGAAATAGCCGAGAGCCGCAAAGCCTATCTTATATACGATAGGGAGTATAAGAAAGACGTACTCCGAAAGCACCTCGGGAGAGCCGCTCTGCGAGACGGTGGAATATATATTTGCTATCTGCGAGAATATCTGCACAGAGAGAAGGCAGGCAATACTCGTCAAAACGAAGGAAAGAGCAAATCGGTTTTCGGGCATACCCGAGACAAGTGTGTCCGCATCTATTCTTCTACCTCTCTTTTTCAGAGACCTGACTCGCGTCTTCACCGCGACAACTCCGACCGTCAGCGCGAGTGTGAGCGCGCAAAAGTCGAGAAATGCGGGAAACATCGAGGTCTCCGCCATTGGATGCTCTCCTCTTATGTGCGCGAGAGTGTAGTTGGAAATAGCAAAGCTTCCTATCTCGGAAAGTACGAATTCGTCTATTACCGCGCCCAGCCAGAGAACTCCGCGTTTCAGGAAAACGGCTATCAGGAGAAGAGAGGCTATCTCGCACCAGAAAAGCTTCCACGCGAGGGAGTCGCGTTTTGCGAGAGTGCAGCAGATAACTACCGCGCACTGCGCGAAAAACGCAACGCTTGCAAGCAGAGCTGAAATCTGGATGAGTATCTCGTACACGACCGCGTTACCGAAGCTGTTTGCCTGAAGCATTCCCGTAAACGGCGAAATAACTATCGTGCAGACAAGGGGAATAATCAGCGCGAAAAGGAGAGTGAGTCTCCACGCGAGACGGTCAAAATTCCCCGAGAAAAAGGGTGTTTTTTTACTGTTCATTGGGAAAGGATACCTTTCGGGTGCGCTTAATAAAATCTCATTACCGAGATGACCTTGCCGAGAATGATAAGGTTATCGACGATTATCGGCTCCAAAGTGTGGTTTTCGGGCTGGAGGCGGAAATGACCGTTTTCCTTATAATAGGTCTTAACAGTTGCCTCGTCTCCGAGAAGCGCAACTACTATATCTCCGTTTTCAGCAACCGGACATTTCTGAACGACAACGAAATCGTCGGGCATAATTCCTGCCTCTATCATACTTCTTCCCTTAACTCTGAGCGCGAAAAGCTGTGCGCCCATGTGCGACCTTTTGACTATCGGGAAATATATGGATTCCTCCTGATTCTCCACGGCGAGAATAGGCGCGCCTGCCGCAACCTTTCCGACTACCGGAATCTTGACAGAGCGGCGCTGCTCTACCGAAACGGGAGACGTCTCGACAGGCTTTAAGCTGCGCGACTTTCCTGCGTCCCTCTCGAGGAATTTCTTGTCCTCAAGTCTCTTTATGTACGAATGTACGGTGGACGTTGATTTTATGGAAAGAGCCTGCTGAATGTCGCGTACAGCCGGCGGATATCCGTTTTTACGTGTCCATTCGGAAATAAAATCAAGTATCTTTTTTTCCTTATCGGTAAGCGCCTGAGTTTTCAAATTCTTCATCCCTTCTTTTTTTCTTAGAGGATAGTCCTCTACTCCGAAAATAATGATTTTAGTGCGCCAAAATGCAGTTTTCACTTAACAAATATATTCTTATTCGCATTATATCATACTTTTTTAAAAAAATCAAACTTTTGTTCGTTTTTTCTTGTCGAAAAATGTAAACTTATTGTGAATAAAAGCGAAAAACGGACGCTTTTAGCGTCCGTTTTAATATCTGCTCTTTTATTCTGCGGTATAGTTATCGAAATATCCCTGAATGAAAACGATCGGCGTTCCCTTGTCTCCGCTTCCCGAAGTGAGGTCGCAAAGCGATCCGATAAGGTCAGTGATGCGTCTCGGGGTAGTTCCCTGCGACTCCATCGAGCCAACGAGGTCGTCTCCCTTGTTCTTGATGTAATTTTCGATAGCGTGACGAAGCTCGTCGCCCGTAAGATCTGCAAAATTGTTGTCTGCGAGATACTTGAGCTTAACCTCGTTAGGCGTTCCTGCAAGTCCTGCGGTGTGTCCGGGAGAAACAACCGGGTCTGCAAGCTCCCAGATCTTTCCTACCGGATCCTTGAATGCGCCGTCTCCGTAAACCATTACCTCTACGTTCTTGCCGGTTGCATTCTTGATCTTGCCCTGAATATCGTAAACGAACTCGGTGCAGTCTCTCGGAAAGAGCTTTACCTTGTCCTCGGTTGCCTTGTTCGAGCCGAGAAGTCCGTAATTTGCGTTGTATCCGCTTCCGTTTATGCTCTCGGTCATAATATCGTCAAGTCCGAGAACGATCTCTGCGCCTGCGTTCTTGAGGATTCTCTTTGTTCTTGCGCGAGTGTGAACGTCGCAGGTGAGAACCTTCTTCGTGTAGTCGAGGATAACGGCGGGATTGTTTGCGAAAACGACCTCTACGTCTGCGCCCTCCTCACGAATAAGCGAGGAATAGTAGTCAACGTAGTCAACACCTGTGAAGGGGTGAAGATTCGTGCCGAAAAGCTCTCTGTATTTTTCAAGGCTGAGAACGTCCGAATAGGGGTTTACGCCCTTCTCGTCAAGCTGATCGAGGGTAACGAGGTGATTTCCTACCTCGTCGGACGGATAGCTGAGCATAAGAACTATCTTCTTTGCTCCTCTTGCGATACCGCGCAGACAGATAGCGAATCTGTTTCTGCTGAGTATCGGGAATATAACTCCAATAGTCTCGCCGCCAAGCTTTGCCTTGACGTCTGCTGCAATATCGTCGGTAGTAACGTAGTTATTCTGCGCTCTTGCAACGACTGCTTCGGTAACCGCAATAACGTCGCGATCGCAAATTTCAAAGTTTTCGGACTCTGCCGCACTCAGAACGGACTGTGCAACGATTTCCGCGAGATCGTCTCCGCTACGTATTATCGGCGCACGGACACCGCGCGAAACGGTTCCAACCATTCTTCCCATAAATATTATCTCCTTTATAACATGGATTACTTATATATTTTATCACTTTTTTCGCCATTGTCAATAGTTTTTTTGCAGATATATCGTCTTTGACGAATATTTATAAAAAATGTCAAAAATTTTGTCTCAATCCGCCCTTTTGCAATGCGTTTTTTCATAAATTCAAGGCCCCTTTGCATAGCAAAAGAGCCTTTTTGTTTTATATTTCGTGTGCCGTACGGAGTATGACCTCGTCCTGCATCTCGTCGCCAAGCCTTACAATGCAGTTACTGTATCCGCCGATCTTTAGTTCTCGATCTCAAAACTCCCTTAAAGGCCGATTCAAAGAGAAATTCTCACAAAATCGACCTGATTTTCACTCTGCGGAAGAGTAAATTCAAGGTGTCCGTTTTCGTCGTAAAGCACGGTAAATGCCGTCTTTTCAGGCTCTGCTTTTTTAGAAAGCTCAATAGTTTCCTCTCTTGTGGGAAGCTCGGTAAAGCCCTTTTCGAGGTACACGCTGTAAACGTCTCCCAGTTTATATCCGACGGTCTCAACGACTACCTTATATTCCTTTCCGCTCTCAAATCCGTCGAGCGAGATTTTTGCGTCCTCAAGACTCTCGGACGGGACGGGAGAAATACTGCTGATTGGACATCTCGGTTTTGGGGTGAGAATAGTTCCAGAAAAGGACCTGCATCTCCTTTTCGGATCTGCACACGTAAGCGCTGTCGTCATCGCACGAAAGCTCGGTGTCTCCGAGTTTATTTAAGAAAGAATAGACGTGGAAAACGGGCTTTTTGAGAGACTGAACACTCATTAGTCCAAAGCCTCCGTGGAAAGGCGAGGGCGGTGCGCCCACCTCCTCAAAAATGTCGGTATATACCCAGTAGGACATCATATCGGCATACCCCTCGCACTGCTTTATCGCGCGAAGAATGCAGGGTGGTTAGGCTCGTTCCAGACCTCAAAATACCACTTTTTGACCTCGTCCTCGCCGTAGCGACTTGTGAGATGCTTTACCGTCTCGTAAACGAGAGTTTCCCACTCGGAAATATCTTTGGCGGGTGAAATGTTCATCTTCCACCAGAAAACGTATTTTTCCTTTTCCGCCATGATCTCGGGCATAAGTCCGAGCTCAACGACGGGACGGAGTCCGATATCGAGAAGCGAGTCGAAAAGCAGATCAACGTACTGGAAATTGAATTTCAGCTTTCCGTCTTCGTCTCGCGAGGTAATTATCATCTCCTCGTGGAAAAGTCCGTGGAAGCGGATATATTTGAAATTACATTCCTTCTGAACCTCTTTGAGCTGCTCATAAGCGACGTGTCTCATAACCTCGCCTGCTCGCCCTGCGCCGATACACTCGCTGAAAAATCTGTTCAGCTTGCCCTTGGTTTTTGATATGTCTGCAGAAATAATTCTCATAACAAACCTCTCTGTCATTTTACTTGTCAATTATAAAATACCACGCATTTTTGACTTTTTCTCGCCAAAATACATTTCTTTTTCAGACGTTTTTTGACTTTAAACAAAATTCCGCCCTTTCGGGCGGAATTTTATTACTTGAAATATTTGACCGCCGATTCGAAGAGCTTCATCTCGTACTCTCCGATAACGTTCTTGTAGAGATTCTTGCCAACACGCTCGGAGTGTCCCATCTTACCGAGAACACGTCCGTCGGGCGAGGTGATGCCCTCAACGGCAAGGATCGAGCCGTTCGGGTTGAACTCACTGTCCATAGTGGGATTGCCCGAAAGGTCAACGTACTGGGTTGCGATCTGTCCGTTCTCCGCGAGAGTACTAATAAGTGCCTCGTCTGCAAGGAAGCGTCCCTCTCCGTGAGAGATCGGTACCGTGTAGATCTCGCCGACCTTAGTACCTGCAAGCCAGGGAGACTTGTTCGTACAAACTCTCGTGCGAACGAGCTTCGACTGGTGACGTCCTATTATATTATAGGTAAGAGTCGGGCAGTTTTCGTCGGTGTCGATGATCTTTCCGTAGGGAACGAGACCGAGCTTGATAAGCGCCTGGAATCCGTTACAGATACCGAGCATAAGTCCGTCGCGCTCGTCGAGAAGCCTTCCTACCTGCTCCTTGATCTCGGGGTTACGGAAGAACGCGGTAATGAACTTTGCAGAACCGTCAGGCTCGTCTCCGCCCGAGAATCCGCCGGGAATGAATACCATACTACTCTCTGCGAGCTTCTTCGAGACAAGCTCAACGCTTCGGCTGACGTCGTCCGAGGTGAGGTTGCGGATAACGACGATCTCTGCCTCCGCGCCTGCGTTTTCAAGCGCACGAGCCGAATCGTATTCGCAGTTAGTTCCGGGAAATACCGGGATAAGCGCCTTCGGGCGAGCGGTCTTTATAGCGGGGGATGCAATGATTCCGCCCTTATATTCAAATGCGGGGATATTATCTCCCTTTGCTTTTGCGATAGTGGGATATACGTCCTCGAGAGTGCCCTCGTTAAGAGCGAGAAGCTCGGCAATCGTTGCCTTTTCGCTTCCGAGGTCGATCACCTTATCAGAGGTGGTCATACCGATCTTCGTTGCATACTTGCAGGGGGTATCCTCAGAAAGCTCTGCAACGATGAAATCGTACATCATCGTATTGTACCACGCGTCCTTGATCTTGCCGTTTGAGACAAATCCGATCTCGTTACCGAACGACATCTTCATTACCGCCTCTGCAAGTCCGTTTTCAAGCGCGTAAGCCGCCTTTACCTTACCGTCAAGACAATGCTTGTGGAAGCACTCCCAAGCCGCCTTGGTCGATTCTGCGCTCTCGTCCTTGGGAGCGAAGAGGTAAACGGGGTGTCCTGCCTCCTTAAATTCGGGAGAAATGATGTTTTTAGCATCAATAGGAGCTATTGCAAAGGAGATAAGCGTGGGAGGAACGTCCTTGTCAAGGAATGTTCCCGACATAGAGTCCTTACCGCCGATAGCCGCTGCCGAAAGCTCGAGCTGTGCGTCCATAGCGCCGAGGAGTGCCGCGAAGGGCTTGCCCCAACGGGCAGGCTCGCTTCTGAGCTTTTCAAAGAACTCCTGAAGGGTGAGATATGCGTCCTTGTAGTCCGCGCCCGAAGCAACGATCTTTGCCATCGAGCTATATACTGCCGCACGTGCGCCTGAGTAGGGATCTGTACACATAGCGTCGGGATCAAGTCCCCAAGCCATTACGCTTGCCTGCTCGGTAAACTGACCGGGAAGCACGGGGAGAAGCGCCGCCATCGACTGTGCGGGAGTTTTCTGCGTCTTTCCGCCGAAGGGCATAAGCACGCTTCCTGCGCCGATAGAGCCGTCAAAGCGCTCAACGAGTCCGCGTCTCGACGCCGTTTTGAGGTCGGACGCCATTTCGCGGAGATTTCCGTAAAGCGCCTTCGAGAATACCGAAAGGTCCTTCTTTGTTACCTCAAGGGTGGTGTGCTTGTCAGCCCCGTTGGTGTTAAGAAATTCGCGTGAGAGGTCTGCAATGGTCTGACCCTTCCAGCTCATAACCATTCTTGCCTCCTTGGTGACTACCGCTACGCGGTAAGCCTCGAGGTTTTCGCTCTCTGCGTATCTAATGAATTTATCTGCGTCGGACGCCTCAACAACGACCGCCATTCTTTCCTGCGACTCGGAGATCGCAAGCTCGGTGCCGTCAAGTCCGTCGTACTTCTTGCGGACTGCATCGAGGTCGATCTTAAGGCCGTCTGCAAGCTCACCGATAGCAACCGAAACGCCGCCTGCGCCAAAGTCGTTACAACGCTTAATAAGACGGGTAACCTCGGGATTTCTGAAGAGGCGCTGGATCTTTCTCTCCTCGGGAGCATTTCCCTTCTGAACCTCGGAAGCCATAGTGGTAAGCGACTTCATATTGTGGCTCTTGGACGATCCGGTTGCACCGCCGATTCCGTCGCGGCCGGTTCTTCCGCCGAGAAGAATGATAACGTCGCCTTCCTCGGGACGCTCGCGGCGTACGTTGTACGCAGGAGCCGCCGCAACGACAGCACCGCACTCAAGGCGCTTCGCGACGTATCCGTCGTGATAGATCTCTGCAACGTGTCCGGTTGCAAGTCCGATCTGATTACCGTATGACGAATATCCTGCCGCCGCAGTCTGACAGAGCTTTCTCTGGGGAAGCTTGCCCGAAAGTGTCTCGCTAAGAGGCTTTCTCGGATCAGCCGCGCCGGTCACACGCATCGCCTGATGAACGTATGCGCGTCCCGAAAGGGGGTCACGGATACATCCGCCGATACAGGTTGCCGCGCCACCGAAGGGCTCGATCTCGGTCGGGTGGTTGTGCGTTTCGTTTTTGAACATAAGAAGCCAGTCCTGATCCTCGCCGTTCACCTTTGCAGTGACGTGGATCGAGCAGGCGTTGATCTCCTCGCTCTCGTCAAGCTCGGGGAGAAGTCCTCTCTTTTTGAGAACCTTGCCTGCAATCGTGGCAATATCCATAAGAGTCTGGGGACGCTTTGCCGCCTTTTCCTCGCCGTAAACCTCTACTCTTGCGTCAAGATATCTCTTGTACGCCTCGGCAACAGCCTCGTCCGAGATCTCGGCGCTGTCAATGTGAGTCGAGAAGGTGGTGTGACGGCAGTGGTCAGACCAGTAGGTATCGACAACGCGGATCTCGGTTATGGTCGGATCGCGCTTTTCTTCGTTTTTAAAGTAGTTCTGAAGGAATTTCAGATCGTCAAGGTCCATTGCAAGACCGAGTGTATCGAGAAGCTCGGCAAGTCCCTTCTCATCAAGCGAGATAAAGCCTTCAACCGTTGCAACAGTCTCAGGGATAGCATAGTCGATAGCGAGAGTCTCGGGCTTTGCGAGATCTGCTTCGCGGCTCTCAACTGCGTTGATTACGTACTTTTTGACCGTATTTACGTCATTTTCGCTAAGATTTCCGCCGAGAATATATACCTTTGCCGAACGAACGGTAGGACGCTCGCCCTGGCTCTGAAGCTGGATACACTGTGCCGCGGAGTCTGCTCTCTGGTCGAACTGACCGGGGAGAGGCTCAACCGCAAATATTGCTCCGCTGACGTTCTCAAGCTCAGAGTAAACGTTGTCGAGCTGAGGCTCGGAGAAGATCGTGTTTACCGCCTGATTAAAGAGAGCCTCGTCGATATTTTCAACGTCATATCGGTTGATAACTCTGACAGACTCAAGTCCCTCGATGCCAACGAGGTTTTTAAGCTCACTGCAAAGACCGTTTGCCTCGTGAGCGAGTCCCTCTTTCTTTTCTACAAATATTCTGAAAACCATATTCGTTTAAACTGCCTTTCCTTATTATTCCTTGAAAGCCTTGAGCGCTCTCTGTCCGATATCGTTTCTCCAGAAAGCGTTACCGAAATGAACTCTCTTTACGTTTGCGTACGATTTGTCAAGTGCCCCTGCGAGCGTGTCGCCGATAGCGGTGACGCCGAGAACGCGTCCGCCTGCGGTTAGAAGCTTTCCGTTTTCAAGCTTTGCTCCTGCGACGTAAAGCTCTGCATCAAAGTCGCCGTCAACGGTTATTTCGAAGCCCTTTTCGTAGCTTTCGGGGTATCCGTCGGACGCCATAATAACGCAACTTGCGTATTTATTTGCAAATTTGACCTCGACCTCGGAGAGTCTCTCGGAAGCAACTGCCATCATAATTTCAAGAAGGTCGCTTTCAAGAAGGGGGAGAACGACCTGCGTTTCGGGATCACCGAAGCGGCAGTTGTACTCGATGACCTTCGGTCCGTCGGGAGTGATCATAAGTCCGAAATAGAGACAGCCCTTGAAGGTGCGTCCCTCCGCGTTCATCGCGTTTATCGTAGGAAGGAAGATCTCCTTCATACAACGCTCTGCGATCTCGTCGGTATAATAGGGGTTGGGAGCAACGGTTCCCATTCCGCCCGTGTTGAGTCCCTCGTCGTTATCGTGTGCGCGCTTGTGGTCCATAGAGGATACCATAGGAACGAGCGTCTTGCCGTCTGTAAACGCAAGCACCGAAACCTCGGGGCCTGTGAGGAATTCCTCTATTACGACTCTGCTTCCGCTGTTGCCGAAAACCTTGTCCTCCATCATCGAGATAATGGCAGCTTTTGCCTCGTCTCTCGTCATAGCGATTATAACGCCCTTGCCGAGCGCGAGTCCGTCCGCCTTGATAACGGTCGGGATCTTTGCCGTCTCGACGTACTCAAGCGCATCCTTTGCATTCTCGAAAACCTCGTAGGTTGCCGTAGGTATCGAGTATTTCTTCATAAGATTCTTGGAAAAGACCTTGCTTCCCTCGATAGCCGCCGCAGCCGCGGTAGGTCCGAAAGCGGGGATTCCCGCCTCACTCAGCGCATCGACCGCACCGAGAACGAGCGGATCGTCGGGAGCGACTACCGCAAAGTCGATAGCGTTTTCCTTTGCAAACTTAACAATAGCGCCAATGTCCTTTGCACCGATATTTACACACTCGGCATCGTTTGCCATTCCGCCGTTTCCGGGGAGGGCGTATATCTTCTCTACGCTACCGTTTTCCTTTATTTTCTTTATAATGGCGTGCTCTCTGCCGCCGCCACCTACTACTAAAATTTTCATATTGTATCCTCTTGTTAAGAAAACTTTCTTGAAAACCCTTTTTGGAAAAAGTGTTTTCAAACTTTCCCAAAAACTTTACTGAAAATGTATTTTATCAAAGTTTTTGAAGTTCCAAGAAACTTTTTTTAAAAAGTTTCTTGGCGGGTTCTAAGGGCAGAGCCCTTAGTGGTGGAAGAGTCTCATTCCGGTGAACGCCATTGCCATTCCATACTTATTGCAGCACTCGATAACGAGATCGTCACGAATAGATCCGCCCGGCTCTGCGATGTACTTAACGCCCGACTTCTTCGCGCGCTCGATATTGTCGCTGAACGGGAAGAATGCGTCCGAGCCAAGGGAGACGCCGTCAATAGTGTCGAGATATTCTCTCTGTTCTTCCTTGGTAAAGGGAGCGGGCTGCTCGGTGAAGTACTTCTGCCAGTTGCCGTCAGCGCAAACGTCCTCTTCGTTCTGGTTGATATATCCGTCGATAACGTTGTCTCTGTCGGGACGTCCGAGAGTGTCCTTAAAGGGGAGGCTCAGCACCTTGTCCGCCTGACGGAGGAACCATGTGTCCGCCTTTCCGCCCGCAAGACGTGTGCAGTGTACTCTCGACTGCTGACCTGCGCCAACGCCGATAGCCTGTCCGTCATAAGCGAAGCATACCGAGTTGGACTGGGTGTATTTAAGAGTGATAAGCGAGATGATAAGATCGCGCTTTGCGCTGTCGGGAAGCTCCTTGTTCTCGGTAACGATAGTGTTAAGGAGCGCCTCGTTGATCTCGAAATTGTTTCTTCCCTGCTCGAAGGTGAGGCCAAAGACCTGCTTATGCTCGATAGGGGCGGGAACGTAGTTCGGATCTATCTTAACGATATTGTAATTTCCGTTTCTCTTGGATTTAAGAATTTCAAGTGCCTCAGGCTCGTATCCGGGAGCGATGATTCCGTCGGAAACCTCTCTCTTTATAAGCTTTGCGGTAGTAACGTCGCAAACGTCAGAGAGCGCAACCCAGTCACCGAACGAGCACATTCTGTCAGTACCTCTTGCTCTTGCGTAAGCGCAGGCGAGAGGAGACTCGTCAAGTCCCTCGATATCGTCAACAAAGCAAGCCTTCTTGAGCTTTTCGGGAAGAGCTATGCCAACCGCCGCGCTCGTAGGAGAAACGTGCTTGAACGAGGTGACGGCAGGAAGTCCGAGAGCCTCTTTAAGCTCCTTTACAAGCTGCCACGAGTTGAATGCGTCAAGGAAATTGATAAATCCCGGTCTGCCGCAGAGTATTTCGATAGGAAGCTCGCCTGAGTCTGCCATAAATATCTTTGCAGGCTTCTGATTGGGGTTACAACCGTATTTGAGTTCAAATTCTTTCATTTTCTTAAATCCTTTCTTTCGCGAGACAACTTTTTGAAAAAAGTTTTCTCGCGCTCTTTCAAAAACTTTTAACCGTTTTATATCAGTTATTCTTGTTGATTATTCTGGTTTCACTCTCGCCGCTTGCGATGTCGATATATCTTACGAAAAGCGATACCTTATTATCCTCGTTGAGGTTCGTCCAGATAAGATCGGTGAGCGCGTCGATATCCATATCGGGAAGCTCGAGAGTCTTCGGCTCGCCCTCAAACGAAGGGAGCGGATCTCCGTCTCCGTTATAGGTATGGATAAACTTTGCCTTACCCGCGATCGGATTTGAGTACGCATAGGTGAATCTCTCGCAAGAGGAGTCGTCTCCCTCTGCGCTCTTGAGAATCGACATTGCGTAGTTCATATCGCCGTTTTCTCTGTGAATGATGCCCGAGATTCTGGGAGTAAAGTTCGGCTTATCGTCCTCGAACTCGCGAGTACGGAGAGCCTGCTCAAAGGTCATCTGCTTGTCCATAAGATCGTAAATAGTGTCGGTCTGGTCGCCGTTTGTAACGATCGTCTTATTTCCAAGCACTCTTACGGGGTAGTATATAATAAGGTGAGGATCGACCATCTTCGATTCGTCGAACGCCTTGGTTCTCATAGCGTCGCCCTCAGAGACGAAAACTCTGTTGCGGCTGTTTACGCTTCTTCCCATAATGAAGTATGCGGTGATCGCCTTCTTGCCGTCGGCGCTCTTGCCGATGATAATTCCTCTGCCGTGATATGCGAGAGAGTTGAGTTCTTCCTTGATAGTTGAGATCTTCATTTTAATTCTCCTTAATATGTACTTTATTATTTTCCACAGTTATTCTGCCCTCGCAGAAAAGCTTTACCGCCTCGGGGAGTATCTTCCACTCGGCTTCTTCCATAATTCTCCTCTGGAGTATTTCGGGAGTGTCTCCCTCTTTTACCTCGACTGCCTTCTGGAGTATTATCGGACCTGCATCGCACTCGGGAGTGACGATATGCACGGTCGCGCCCGAGACCTTTACGCCCTTTTCAAGCGCCGCCTCGTGAACGCGCAGTCCGTAATATCCCTTTCCGCAAAAAGACGGAACGAGCGCAGGGTGAATGTTGACGATTTTGTTCGGAAACGCCTCATAGACCTGCTCGTCGATGATGGTGAGAAATCCTGCAAGCACGACGAGGTCGATGCCTTCTTTCTTCATCTCGTCGGCAAGTGCCTTCGAGTAGTCTGTAATAGACGCATAGTCCGCTCTTGCAAGGACCTTTCCGCAAATTCCTGCGTTTTTCGCTCTCTCAAGTGCGTAAACGCCCGGCTTTGATGCGATAACGAGGGTGATTTTTCCGTTTCCAAGCTCGCTGCGTTTTTCTGCGTCGATAAGCGCCTGCAAATTCGTGCCGCCGCCCGAAACGAGAACTGCAATTTTAAAGTCGGATCGTAGCCATGTCGTTCTGTG
>JAZSKY010000063.1:0-22856 GCA_045535095.1 Eubacteriales bacterium
TTTTCTTAATTCTTCCACAGTTTTGTCCTTCCAAGGCATTTGAACAACCTCCTTTTAGGTCATTTTTCTTGCCTTTATTATATCACAAAACTGTATACAATCATCTTGCACTACCTGTATACTATCATACTACACTGTACAAGTTCGCCACTCCCTCCCTGTCCTTAATCGTTCTTTGGTTCGTTTCTGTCGACACAGAAATGAACGAAAAGATTTCTCACAAACGCGTCTATTGTGTGTTCGCACAAACTAAACCCTTGCTCTCCTCATCCGTCAGCCTTCGGCTGCCACCTTCTCCGCCGGAGAAGGCGTATAGTTCTCTTACAGTCCGAGTCTCTTTGCCGCTTCCTCGCGCATTTTATATTTGAGTATCTTTCCTGCGGCGTTCATCGGGAATTCTGAAACAAATTCGATGTATCTCGGCACCTTGTGGCGTGCGAGATGCTCGGTGATATAGACCTTGAGCTCCTCAACGGTGAGGATTTCGCCTTCCTTGAGAATGACCTGCGCCATTATCTCCTCGCCGTAACGCTTATCGGGAACGCCAATTACCTGAACGTCTCTTACAGCGTCGTGGGTGAGGATAAATTCCTCGATCTCACGGGGATAAATGTTTTCTCCTCCGCGGATTATCATATCCTTGAGACGGCCTGTTATGCGGTAGTTTCCGTCACTGTCGCGACAAGCAAGGTCGCCCGAATGGAGCCAACCGTCCTTGTCGATAGCCGCCGCGGTCGCCTTCGGCATCTTGTAGTAGCCCTTCATAATGTTGTATCCGCGAGCCACGAACTCTCCGTTCACGCCGTCGGGACAGTCCTCGCCCGTTTCGGGATCGACTATCTTACATTCAACGTTAGGGAATGCCGATCCGACAGTCTCGGTACGAACCTCAAGGCTGTCGTCAACGCGTCCCATAGTGCATCCGGGGGAAGCCTCGGTCTGACCGTAAACGCTGACGATCTCGCGCATATTCATTTCTGCCGCCGCGCGCTTCATAAGGTCGGCAGGGCAGTTCGCGCCCGCCATAATTCCGGTGCGCATATAGGAGAAATCGGTCTTTGCGAAATCATCGTGGTTGAACATCGCGATAAACATAGTGGGAACACCGTTGAAGCAGGTGATCTTTTCGCTGTTTATACAAGCAAGCGACGATTTTGGCGAGAAATAGGGCATAGGGCAGAGCGTTCCGCCGTGAGTCATCGTCGAGGTCATAGAAAGGACCATTCCGAAGCAGTGGAACATCGGCACCTGTATCATCATACGGTCGCAGGTCGAGAGATCCATACTGTCTCCGATGAGCTTTCCGTTGTTGACTATGTTGTAATGTGTGAGCATAACGCCCTTCGGGAAGCCCGTCGTACCCGAGGTGTACTGCATATTTGCAACGTCGTGTACGTCAACTGCCGCCGCGCGACGTCCGACCTCTTCCGCAGGGACCTTTTCGGCAAACTCAAGCGATGCCTCCCACGTGAGAGCGCCCTTCATCTTAAAGCCCACCGTGATGATGTTACGCAGGAAGGGAAGTCTGCCGCAGTGGAGAGGACTTCCGGGTGTTGTATTTTCAAGCTCGGGGCAAAGCTCCTCCATAATTTCCTTGTAGTCGGCATCTCTCCAGCCTCTCGTGAGGACGAGAGTGTGGGTATCCGACTGACGGAAGAGGTATTCTGCCTCGTGTATCTTGTTTGCAGTGTTTACGGTAACGAGAACTGCACCGATCTTGACGGTCGCCCAGAAGGTGATAAACCACTGGGGAACGTTCGTTGCCCATACGGCAACCTTGTCGCCCTTCTTTACGCCGAGTGCGATAAGAGTGCGCGCAAAGGTGTCAACGTCATCTCTGAACTGCGCGTAGGTACGGGTGTAATCGAGAGTTGTGTACTTGAACGCGTACTGATCGGGGAAAAGCTCGACCATCTTGTCAAGCACCTGTGAGAAGGTGAGATCGACAAGCGAGTTTTTCTTCCAGACGAACTGACCCGTTTTCGATCTGTTGTAGTAGAGCTTGGGCACCTCGGTATGACGCGCGGTGTAGCGGCTCATATAGTTTATATAGTGAGGAAGAACGATGTGCGGACTGTCTATGAAATCGAGATGTGAGGGGGGACACTCGAACGAGATGAAATTATCGTAGTCGAGCGAGGAGAGAGCGAGCATAACGTCGTCTATCGGCATATTTCCCTCGCCGAGCAGACAGAATCTCGGCTTGCCGTTTTCCTCGGTGGAGTCCTTTAAATGCACGTGTCTGATGTATGCGCCGAGATTTTTAACGGTGGTCTCGGTGTCCTCGCCGAAAACGCGGTAAGGATAGGTTACGTCCCACAGGGCGGCAAGGCTGTCGCTCGTATAGACGTTGAGAAGCTTTGCAAGACGGGCGGTATCGGCATAGATGCCCGAGGTCTCGATAAGAAGGGTAACCCTTGCGTTTTCCGCGATGGGAAGAAGTCTCTCAATGAGAGATTTTACCGTAGCGTCGGTCTTTTCCGTGTCAGGAGTATCAACTGCCGCGCGGATACGGACGTAAGGGGAGCGAACCTTTGCTGCAAAGGAAATACACTTCGAGATCTCGTCAAAGGATGCGTCTGCATTCTCCTTTGAAGCGATGTCGCTCACCGAGTCAACGCACGAGATCTTGAGATTTGCCGATGCGATACGGCGCGCGCTCGACGAGATGTACTCCTCTGAAAAGGGAGCGCCCGATGCGCTGAGAGCGGCGTCCGATATATTGTGAAGCTCGATTCCGTCATAGCCAAGCTCTCTTGCCGAGGCAAAGAGTGTGGCGAAGTCGGACGAGACCTCCTGATTTGAATTTATCCAGCCGTTTGTGGAAAATGAAATTTTTATAGGCATATTTTTTACCTCTTAAACGAATTGAAAGTGTAAAGGATCAGCAGTTTTCGTCGTAAACGATCTTGTTGAGTGCGCTTACGTACGCCTTGAGTCCTGCGCCGACGATGTCGGTCGAGACTCCTTTGCCCGAGTAGAGCTTGCCGTTTGCTCTGAGGCGTACGATCGCCTCGCCGACAGCCTCTCTGCCCTCGGTAACCGACTGGATCTGGAAGTCGTCAAGCTCGAAATGGTGTCCGCTTATCTGCTCGACAGCAAGGAAAGCGGCGTCAACGGGACCGTTGCCTGCGCTGAGTCCGGTGGTCTGAACGTTATCCTTTTCAAGAACCACGCGCGCGGTGGATCCGATAAGATTTCCGCTCGTTATAACGTAGTTTACGAGTCTGTACGTGGGAGGTGCCTGAAGTGCGACCGATGCAACGATAGCATCGAGGTCGCGCGAGGTTACGATCTTCTTTGCGGCGATCTTGACAAACGCCTCGTAAACCTTTACCGCATCGTCGTCGGACAGCTCGTATCCGAGGTCGCTGACCGCATCGCGGAGAGACGAAATATCGGTATCCTCTCCGAGCGAAACGCCTTGCGCGGACGCGCCGACCTGATTTACAAACGCGCTCTTTGCCTTCTTGTCGCTTACGCTGGATACGATCTCGTCGCAAGTGGTTCCTGCGCTCATCGGATTCACCGAGCAGGCAATTCCGAGCGAGATTCCGCGAGCCGATACTGCATCAATAAATGCCTTGGTTGAGGGAATTTCTCCGCCGAACGCCGAGACCTTGACCTCGGATGCGCCTGCGCAAACAGCCTCGATGAGAGATGCGTTTGCGCACTTTAATTTATCCGAGCAGCTGACCGAAACGGCAACGTCACCGGCGGCGATCTTCTTGACGAATGCGCCAAACTCGGAGGGGAGCATATCTCCCGCGTCATCGCAGAGGGTAACGGTCTTTGCGCCTGCCGAAACGGCAACCTTTATAGCTTCGCAAAGGAAGGAATCCTCTGCGCGGCTTGCGTCAAGAGCTTCAAATTCAACGTCTGCACAAGCCTTTGCCGCACATTCGATAGCGTTCTTTATAACGTTCAGCATATCAGCGGGCTTCTTGCCGCAGACATATTCCATCTGAACGGGGGAAACGGGAATGGAGACGACGAGTCTTGCCTTCTTTGCGCCCGAAATAGCCGCCGCCGCGCTTTCTATCTCGTTCTCAGATGCGCCGACGGTACAAGCGAAGGTCGCGTCTGTAAAGGTGGGGGCGAGAGTGCGAAGAGCAAGGAGGTCAACCTTTTCGTCATTTATTTTACCGAAGTTTACAACGTCAACCCCCATTTTGTCGAGAAGCTTTGCGATCTCGAGCTTTTCGCGGAAGCTGAGCGATGCGTGTGCGAGTGTTACGTCTGAAATACGTGCTGTTTTCATGGATTTTCTTTCCTTTCGTTTTGTGCCGCATTGTGGCAGGATTTGAGATTATGACAGAATTTCGGGTATCTTTGGAAACAAAAAGCCCCTCGGAATATTCCGAGGGACGATAAACTTTCAAGTCTGCTTACCGCGGTACCACCCATCTTATCGCAAATCTGCAATCTGCGATCACTCTTACGGCTCTGTCAAGCCGCTCGCTACGATAACGGGGCGCTCCGTAGTCGCTTACTCTTGCATCTGCAAATTTTCAGCGGCTCTGCTCCGGAATGAGTACGTGCGTGTAACCCTACCGACTCGCAGCTTCCGTCGGCTCTCTGAAAGCGGTCTTTTAGCACTGTTTTCCTTCATTGCATTTAAAAGATGTATTCAAGTACCCTCTATAATAACTCATTTTTCTTGCATTGTCAAGAGTTTTTTTGAATTTTTTGGGTTTAACTTGGCAAAAACAGGCTATATACTTGCTTTCCGGCCTTTTCCGCAACAGTTTTAAAGGTTTTTGCCATATCGTCTCCTTTTGCTGTGTGGGGATTATATCCCCTTAATATTTATGATTATAATCCCCATAATAATAAATGTCAAGGGGGTTATGAAGTATGATAGTTTTTGATAAGCTTTGGATAACGATGAAAAATAGAGGCATATCCACCTACGCTCTGCGTGAGCGTTGCGGAATCGACAGCAAAACGATACGTCGCTTAAAGGCAAACGAGAATATAGAAACTAAAACTCTCGACAAGCTGTGTGCGGCGCTCGATTGCGGTATCGAGGATATTGCTGAGTTTATAAAGGACTAAAAGCCATTCCTTTCGGAACGGCTTTTTTCTTTGCGTTTAAGTCTCTTTTGACCGAGTAACTTTTAAAAAATGCTTGACAATATGGGTATATAGTGTTATAATTATTTATTACTAAGACTTTTTGAAAGGAAAATGGCGATGTTACTCTCGGGAGCAGATATAATCGTCCGCACTCTTATAGAGCAGGGCTGTGATACCGTATTCGGATATCCGGGCGGACAGATAATTCACGTTTACGATTCGCTTTTTAAATATTCATCCGAAATAAAGCACGTTCTGACCGCGCACGAGCAGGGTGCATCTCACGCGGCAGACGGATATGCGCGCGCTACCGGAAAGCCGGGCGTAGTTATGGCAACGTCGGGCCCCGGTGCTACCAACCTCGTTACCGGAATTGCGACCGCAATGCTCGACTCTGTTCCGATGGTCGCCATAACGGGCAACGTTTTCTCCTCGCAGATTGGAACTGACAGCTTCCAAGAGGTGGATATTACCGGTGTCACCCTTCCTATCACCAAGCAGAACTATTTCGTCGGCTCGGTCGAGTCTCTTGCGGACACGATAAGAGAGGCGTTTAAAATAGCGCAGTCGGGACGTCCCGGCCCCGTCCTTATCGACGTACCCAAGGACGTACAGATAGCAAAATGCGAGTACGAGGAAAAGAGTCCGGTCTCAATTGGCGAAAAGCATGCGGCGAAGGATATAAGAATTACGCAGGCGGCAGAGGTCATAAACGCGGCGCAAAGACCGTTCATCTATTTCGGCGGCGGCGTTATCACAAGCGGAGCGGCGGACGAGCTTCTCGCTCTTGCTGACCTTATCGATGCGCCTATCGGTTGCTCGATGATGGGCATTTCGGGTATTCCTACCGACCACCCGAGATTTCTCGGTATGCAGGGAATGCACGGACACTATGCGTCCTCGGTTGCAATGCACAACGCGGACTGCATAATCTCGCTCGGCGTACGCTTTAACGACAGAGTAACGGGCAACAGAGCGAAATTCGCGCCCAAGGCGAAGATAGTTCATATCGACGTTGACGGCTCCGAGCTTTCCAAAAACGTAAATGCGGTATGTGGACTCAGAGCAGACGTAAAGCTTACCCTTGAAAAGCTTCTTCCTTTCGTAAAAGAGGTAAGGAGACCCACTTGGCAGAAGAAAATTGCCGAGCTGAGAAGAGAAGAGAACAAATATCTTGATAACAGAGAAGGACTCACCCCTCGCGCGGCGATCCTTACTTTAAATAAGCATCTCGGTGAAAACACCCCCGTTGCTACCGACGTCGGTCAGCATCAGATGTGGTCGGCGCAGAGCCTTAACTTCAAAAAGAGCCGCAGATTTATCTCGAGCGGCGGACTCGGAACGATGGGCTTCGGTCTCGGCGCGGCAATCGGCGCACAGATCGCAACCGGCGAGCATACCGTTCTCGTTACGGGAGACGGAAGCTTCGGTATGTGCCTTAACGAGCTTGCAACTGCGGTGAGCTACAAGATACCCGTAGTTATCCTTCTTATGAACAACGGCGTTCTCGGAATGGTACGTCAGTGGCAGACGCTTTTCTTTGACAAGCACTATTCAAATACCGTTCTTGACAGAAAGACCGATTTCGTCCGTCTTGCAGAGGCGTTCGGAGCAAAGGGTGAGGCGGTATGCGATCTTGCGAGTCTTGACGCAGCGCTTTCGCGTGCGTTTGAGGAAAACGGTCCGTATCTTATCGATTGCAGAATAGACAAAGACGAATTCGTTCTTCCGATGCTCCCTCCGGGCGGCTCGATGGACGATATAATAACGAAGGTTGGTGAGTAAGATGAACAAATATACCGTTGCGGTTCTCGTTCAGAACAAGTTTGGTGTACTTAACAAGGTAACGAGTATGTTCCGTCGCCGCCGTTTCAACATTGACGCGCTGACGGTTAGTGAGACCGAAGCGCCCGATTATTCAAGAATAACGGTGATATTCGACGGAGACTTAGCGAGCAAAAAGCAGCTCGTAGAGCAGCTCTACAAGATCCCCGAGGTCTGCTCGATAAAGGAGCTTGACTCGGAAAATGCGGTCAGCAGAGAGCTTCTCCTTATAAAAATGGAAAACAGCCCCGAAACGCGAGAGGAAATTCGCTCGGCGGCAGACGCGTACGATGCAAAGATCGTCGATTACACGAAGGACGCGGTTATGATACAGGTAACGGGTGACAGCCGCCGCATAAACGGATTTATCGAAATTATGCGCGACTACAAGATCCTTGAGATCTGCCGAACAGGTATCGTATCGCTCGAATGCGGAAGCAAAACGATCCGCGAAGAGATCTGATTTTAATTTTAATATAAATATTGAGAGGAACTTTTTAAAATGGCAAGAATATTTTATCAGCAGGACTGTGATCTCCAGAAGCTTTCGGGCAAGACGGTAGCAATAATCGGATACGGCTCGCAGGGTCACGCGCACGCGCTCAACCTCAAGGATAGCGGAGTAAACGTTATCGTCGGTCTTTACGAGGGATCGAAGAGCTGGGCAAAGGCAGAAAAGCAGGGACTCAAGGTTATGACCTCTGCAGAGGCGGCAAAGGTTGCTGACGTTATTATGATACTCATCAACGATGAAAAGCAGGCAAAGCTCTACAAGGAGTCGATCGAGCCCAACCTTACCGAGGGCAAGACTCTCGCGTTCGCGCACGGATTCAACATTCATTTCGGTTGCATCAAGCCTCCGAAGAACGTAAACGTAATAATGGTAGCTCCCAAGGGACCCGGACACACTGTAAGAAGTGAGTATCAGGTAGGCAAGGGCGTACCCTGTCTCGTTGCAGTTGAGCAGGACGCTACCGGCGACGCTCTCGAGATCGGACTTGCTTACGCGCTCGGAATCGGCGGCGCAAGAGCAGGCGTTCTTGAAACCACCTTCCGCACCGAGACCGAGACCGACCTTTTCGGTGAGCAGGCAGTCCTCTGCGGCGGCGTTTGCGCGCTTATGCAGGCAGGATACGAGACTCTCGTTGAGGCGGGATACGACCCCAGAAACGCTTACTTCGAGTGTATCCACGAAATGAAGCTTATCGTTGACCTTATCTATCAGAGCGGCTTTGCAGGAATGAGATATTCTATCTCGAACACCGCAGAGTACGGCGACTACATCACCGGTCCGAAGATCATCACCGAGGACACCAAGAAGGCAATGAAGAAGATCCTCAAGGACATTCAGGACGGCACCTTTGCAAAGGACTTCCTCCTCGATATGTCTGACGCGGGAAGTCAGGTACACTTCAACGCGATGCGCAAGATAGCTTCCGAGCATCCCTCCGAGATCGTCGGCGAGGACATTCGCAAGCTTTACAGCTGGGCAGACGAGGAGAAGTTTATCAACAACTAAACTGATTTAATAAGGGGGAGGCATCTTGCGTCCCCCTATATTAAAGGGTGGGGACTTGCCCATCTCGTTACAAAAAGCCTTCTCCAGCGGAGAAGGTGGCAGCCGCAGGCTGACGGATGAGGAGATCAAGGACATAGTTTGTACGAACACACGAAAACGCGTTTGAGAGAAATCTTTTCGTTCATTTCTGTGCTGACAGAAACGAACCAAAGAACAGCTTATTATGGAGGGGAGACCCCTCCCTTAAGGCACACCCTCCCCCTTCGGCAAACGCGCTCCCAACGGTGTCGCGGTTTGCCCGCCGCAACGCGGCGTGTCTGGTCGGCGCGGCGCGGATGGGCGCCTTAATTTGCTACTACGGATAACATCTGCAAATGTATAACAAAATTCACCGAAGCCCCGTAGGGGAGAAGGCGCACCAAAGGTGCGGTTTTTGGTCGTCCCGCCAAAAAACTCTTCCCCTTGATGGGGAAGGTGTCGCGTTAGCGACGGATGAGGTGAACCCCGTTGACGATAATTTACGCACCCACAAGCCTTCCCTTGCGAGGGAAGGGGGACCGCGATAGCGGTGGATGAGTAGTTCCCCGACAAATAAAAGAGGAACAAACCTTACAAACACAAAAAGGCGACAACTGTCGCCTTTTTAATAATATTATGTGAGGTCGTAAGTTCTAAAACCCATTAAATTAAGGGCTCTTTGGAACTGTAAAAAACGTGCAGTTTGCGTTCCGCTCAGAGTTTTCTTTCCGAAGAAATCAAAGACGTACACTTTTTTGAATTTAATAATAAAATCGCCGTTTTCTGTTTTGAGTGCGAAATATTTTTCAGTTATATTTCTGTCGCCAACACAACCGACAGACGCATTGGAATGTTCCTTTTTGTATGTTTCGCAGCACTTGGAAAGGTCGATGGAAAATAATTCTTTATCCTTTTTAAAGACCACTGTGCCACCACTTACAGACACTATGTCGTGGTCGTAGCAAATGTTATTACACATAGCTTATCCTCACTCCAGCCCTATCGACCTTAGATAATCGTAGCTTTCCTTCATACATTCAAACGGATCCTCGCCGTAGCAGTGGTCCTGCTCAACGTAGATAAACTCCGTTCCGAGCGTTTCGCAAAGAGAAGCGAGCTTTACAAAATTTATATTGCCACGTCCGACGGGCGCCATTCTTATCTCGCGCTTTGGCACTACGCAGTAGTCCTTGAAATGTACGCAGGGAATACGTCCGTCAAGCGCCTGCATGATCTCCTCAATAGACGCACCTGCGTGCTGTACCCAGTAGGTGTCGAGCGTGAAGCCGAGCTCGTCGGCTTCGGTGCGTCTTGCAAGCTCTAAAAGACGGAATTCGCCGCTTGAATTTTTGGTAAACTCTCCGTCGTGATTGTGATACATAAAGAGAGCACCCTCTTTTTTGAATGCGGGAGCCGCCTTTTTAACTGCTTCGAGAGTCGCCTCAAGGTCCTCGTCCGACGACATACAGTTAGGTCCCATTCCGAGACCGATGTAACGGCAGGAGAATATCTTGTGGTCTGCGGCGGTCTGCGTGGGATCTTCGGTGAATTTTGCCAGAGGAACGTGAGTCAGAGTGCAGGTGAGACCGTACTTTTTAAGGGTGTCGCGCAGCCATGCGGGATCGTACGCGCACGTTCCCGATACCTGCACCGTAGTGTAGCCGATGTCGGCAACCTTTTTGAGAGTTTCCTCGAAATCTTCGGGGGTTTTGCAAAAATCTCTAAGTGTGTAAAGCTGTGCTCCTATCTTCATAAAATCCTCCGCTTTTACTTTTTTGCCGTGTTTTTTCTTATATAGTCGAGGTCTCGGTTGATCTTGTCTATGCCCGAGGCATCGCATCTTATCTCGGGCGACTCGAGGGTTATCGAGCCGTTATATTTCCCGGAAATAATCGGCATTATCCTGTCAAATCCGACGATTCCGTCTCCAAGATGCGGTATCGGTCGCAGAGAAGAGAAGGTGTGCGACGGACCCGTATAGTCCGAAAAATGCATGTGCGCTATCTTACCGCTTCCGATCCATTCGGACTCTAAAAACTTGTCGGTCTGCTCGTGAAAAGCGCCGAAGCGCGTGTCGAAAATGAAGCGTACGTCCGGATATTTTGCCTCTATCTCGCAAAGACGGGAATAGGGGTCACCCGTGGCACAGGGCACGTTTTCTATAAGAAGGGTGACTCGGTGCTTCTCGGAAATTTCGACAAAATAGGGAAGATGCGTGAGATTTTTGTCGAAAAATCTGTCCGAATGAGGGGCGCTCCATAGATGAAATACCACCTTTTCAGCGCCGATATTCTCGGCAAGCGCGCAGTTTATTTCAAAGTCGGAAAGCGCCTTTTTTATTGCATCGGGATCGTTTTGCGTGAGAAGTCCGCCAATATCCTTTTCGGCGTGCAGTACCTCGATATTTGCGCCCGAGCGTTCGATCTCTCTTGACAAATCGGAGAGTATGGGATAGTACGCGTGTACCATCATAAGCTCAAAGCCGTCCGAGACGATCTCTCGGTGGTTGTCGGTGAAAAGTCTGTAATTAAAGCCGTTTGCTCTGCCGACTATCGTGCCGGTCGAGCAGAAAATTTTGTTGTTCATAAGTATGTACCTCGGATATGATTTTAGCAAAAAAAGACGGTGTTGTCAAGGGTCTTGAACACCGAGTGTACATATAGTACAAAAAGGGTAGAAAAATCTTGTGCAATATGACTATTTACATTCCGAGGAAAAAGTTGTAAAATATAGATGTAAAGGGCTAAAGCTTTGCCCGTAAAACCGAGAAAAACGAAGCACACGGCCCTTTTGCGGGGAAATGTGTGCTTTTTTGATTTTTAGGTGTAATATTTCGTGTGAAAGTTGTCTGTATGAGCAGGAGGCGCGATTATGAAAAAATCAGATTTAATTGCGATAGGCGTAATACTGGTCTTAATTTCCATAATAGTTAGTGTTTGTCTGCATTCCGCTCAACAATGGAACTATTTTATTCACGATGTCGGTCGTTCTGAAGTCCGTGATTTTAGATCCTATAAAAAAGACTTCAAAATGATGGCAGAAACAGCTATATCTTTTTATGACGAAGAAAAAGAAAAAAACGACGGACTGATATATATAACCGTTAGTGACATGGGCGATGAGTGGAAAATAAGATGCGTGTCTGAAGCTGAAGAAACCTATACTTATAAAGAAATCTCCGAGGAGGAATCCCGAGCATATTCCAGTATTCGGAAAGCGTTTCCAAGTACGGAATACGGAGGATTATCTTTAATCGAGGTAAGGAGTGATAGAGTGGTATTTCTCACCGAGTCGCCGTATGCAATAGTGTATATGCGAAACGGGAAACGACCCAAATATATCCTTGAAGAGGACGAAGATTACGAATCGGTGTACGTAGAGAGGCTGTCGCGCAGATGGTATCAAGTCAAGGGGAAACCGTAACGTGTTCCGATGAGTGTGTTGAATCGCTGATTTTGCAGTAAAATATTAACTCACCCCGACCCACGCAAAAAACAGTCACAAACGCGGCAGTGCCTTCACACTGCCGCGTTTTTTGTCTTTGCCTCGGGGCACTTTTCAAAAAATCACCGCGTAGCGTCAAAAAAACTCAAAATTCTCTTGAAAAATGGAAATATATGTTGTATAATATATTTTATTAAAGTAGGAAACTGTTTCAATCTATAAAACGGAGGTATTCACAAGTGAATAAAATACTTCAGATGCTCGAAAACGATGCCCGCCTCACGAGCGAGCAGATCGCCACGATGCTCAAAAAAGAAGAGGGCGACATCAAAAAGGCAATAAGAGAATATGAGAAGAACGGCGTTATCGTCGGTTATCAGGCGCTTATCGACTGGGATAAGACCGACAGAGAGTACGTCAGCGCGGTTATCGAGGTCAAGGTCGTTCCTCAGCGCGACAGAGGCTTTGATAAGATCGCCGAGAAGATATACCGCTACGACGAGGTAAAGAGCCTTTACCTTATGTCGGGCAGCTATGACCTTCAGGTAATTATCGAGGGCAGAACTCTTAAAGAGGTCGCACAGTTCGTGGCGCAGAAGCTCGCAACGCTCGAGTACGTTACCTCAACTGCTACCCACTTCGTTCTCCGCAAGTATAAGGATATGGGAGTTATCTACGAGGCTCCCGAGGTTGACGAGAGAGGAAACTGCGAGATATGATAGATTATGGAAAGGTTCTTTCCGAAAGGGCGATCTCCCTTCAGCCGTCTGGAATACGAAAGTTTTTCGATATTCTTGACGATATGAAGGACGTCGTTTCGCTGACCGTCGGTCAGCCCGATTTCGTGACCCCCTGGCATATACGCGAGGCGGCTATCGAGAGCCTTGAAAAGGGAAGAACGTACTATACCTCAAATGCCGGTCTCACCCCTCTTCGCGAGGAGATCTCGGCATATATGAAGAGAAGATTTGATCTCTCTTACAGCGAAAAGGACGAAATACTCGTTACCGTTGGCGGTAGTGAGGCTATCGACCTTGCAATTCGCGCCTGCGTGAACGTTGGCGACGAGGTAATAATTCCTCAGCCCTCGTTCGTTTGCTACGGACCTATAACCGTGATGGCAGGCGGAGTGCCGGTTATAATACCGCTCAAGGCGGAAAACAAATTCAAGCTTACTCCCGACGAGCTTCGCGCGGCAATTACGCCGAAAACGAAGATGCTCGTTCTGCCTTTCCCGAATAACCCCACGGGTGGAATAATGACAAAAGACGAGCTGGAGGAGATAGCAGAGGTGCTTCGCGGCACGAATATCCTCGTTCTTTCGGACGAAATATACGCAGAGCTTACCTATACCACATCCCACGCATCGATCGCTTCTCTTGAGGGTATGCGCGAGCGCACGATAATTGCGAGCGGATTTTCCAAGGCGTACGCAATGACGGGTTGGCGTCTCGGATACACTCTCGCACCTCGCGAGATAACCGCGCAGATGTTCAAGATCCACCAGTACGCAATAATGTGTTCGCCTACCGTCAGCCAGTTCGCCGCTATCGAGGCGCTGAGAGCGGGAGACGAGGACATTGAATATATGAAGGGCGAGTACGATAAGCGCAGACTCCTCATCACAAAGGGACTTTCCGAGGCAGGAATCGACTGCTTCGAGCCGGAGGGCGCATTCTACGTCTTTGCAAACGTAGGAAAGTTCGGTCTCTCGAGCGAGGAATTCTGCACGAGACTGCTCTATGAGGGCGGCGTTGCTATCGTTCCCGGTACTGCGTTCGGTGAGTGCGGAGAGGGCTTTGCCCGTATTTCGTACGCATACTCAACGAGTCACATCACGACCGCAGTTGAAAAGATAAAGGAATTTGTAGAAAAGCTTGGAAAATAAGAAAGGTGCGTAATAATTATGGCAGGATTTCCAACTGATATCGAAATTGCACAGAAAACGTCTCTTAAAAATATAACCGAGATCGCATCGTCGCTCGGTATAAAGGACGGGGAGCTCGAGCTTTACGGAAGATATAAGGCGAAGATCAACGATTCGTTTATAAAAAGAAACTCTGACAGAAAGAGCGGAAAGCTTATACTCGTTACCGCTATAAACCCCACTCCCGCAGGAGAGGGCAAGACCACGGTTACGGTCGGTCTCGGTCAGGCAATGGCTAAGATCGGCAAGAACGCGATAATCGCGCTTCGCGAGCCCTCGCTCGGACCTGTTTTCGGCGTCAAGGGCGGAGCGGCAGGCGGCGGATACTCGCAGGTGCTTCCCATGGAGGATATCAACCTTCACTTTACGGGCGATTTCCACGCTATAACTGCGGCAAATAACCTTCTCTCTGCCGTTATTGATAACCATATCCAGCAGGGCAATAAGCTCGGAATCGATCAGAGACGAGTCCTTTTTGCGCGCGTTACCGATACTAACGATCGCGCGCTGCGTAATATCGTTATCGGTATGGGCAAAAAGACGGACGGCGTGCCGAGAGAAGATCACTTTATGATAACCGTTGCAAGTGAGGTAATGGCAATTCTTTGCCTTGCCGAGTCGGTCTCCGACTTAAAGGAGCGCCTCGGAAATATCCTCGTTGCATATACCTATGATAATAAGCCGATCTACTGCTGCGACCTTCAGGTTGCAGGCGCGATGACCGCGCTTTTAAAGGACGCTCTCAAGCCCAACCTCGTTCAGACGACCGAAAATACTCCCGCTATTATCCACGGCGGACCGTTTGCAAATATCGCTCACGGATGTAACTCGGTAAGAGCGACCAAGCTTGCACTCAAGCTCGCAGATTATGCGATAACAGAGGCAGGATTCGGTGCTGACCTCGGTGCTGAAAAGTTCCTTGATATTAAGTGCCGCGCGGCAGGGCTCACCCCCTCGGCGGTAGTTATAGTTGCCACTATCCGCGCCCTCAAGTATAACGGAGGCGTACCCAAGGCAGAGCTTAAGAGCGAAAACGTCGAGGCGCTCAAAAAGGGAATATGCAACCTTGAAAAGCATATCGAGAATATCCGCGGCTTCGGACTCCCCGTGGTCGTTGCAATAAACAGATTTGATACCGATACCGATGCCGAGATCGAGGTAGTTAAGGATACCTGCGCTAGGAAGGGCGCAACCGTATCTCTCGCAGAGGTCTTTGCAAAGGGCGGAGAAGGCGGTATCGACCTTGCAAATAAGGTCGTCGAGGCGTGCGAGATGCCGTCCGACTTCAAATTCACTTATACCGACGATATGTCGATAAAGGAAAAAATAAACGCAGTTGCGACCAAGATATACGGAGCAAGCGGCGTAAAGTACGATGCGTCCGCAGCGAAGGCAATAGCCGATATCGAGGCGCTTGGCGAGCAGTATTCTCGCTATCCGATCTGCGTTGCAAAGACACAGTATTCGCTCTCTGACGATATGACAAAGCTCGGCCGTCCCGAGAATTTTGAGATCACCGTTCGTGACGTCAAGCTCTCGGCAGGCGCGAAGTTTATCGTAGTGCTGACAGGCGCGATACTCACGATGCCCGGACTCCCCGCAGACCCCGCGGCATACCATATCGACGTTGACGACGACGGAAACATCACAGGACTGTTCTGATATGAAAAAAGAGATTTTATACGAGTTTTCGTCGGAAAAGGTCGAAAAAACCGAAGAAATCGGCTCACTTTTTGCAAAGGATCTCTCTGACGGAGACTTTGTTGCGCTCGTCGGTGACCTCGGCGCAGGCAAGACCGCGTTCGTGCGCGGAATGGCGTCGGTCATAACGCCGAATGCTCCCGTTTGCAGTCCGACTTATGCGATAGTCAATGAGTACAGAGAGGGAGAAAGACGTCTTTGCCACTTTGATATTTATAGACTTTCGGACGAGGAGGACCTCGTTTCGGTCGGCTTTTACGATTATAAAAACTGCGTAATGGCGGTCGAGTGGTGCGATAAGATAGCAGAGGCGCTCCCAGAGGAATATTACCTTGTTACTATCCTCGGCTCGGGCGACGAAACACGCAAAATAACGATAGAAAAAATAAGTTAATTAAAGTTTTTGAAGTTCTTAGAAACTTTTTCCAAAAAGTTTCTAAGCAGGAGGCTTGGAGGACGGAGTCCTCCGAATAAAGAATAATGAAGATTTTAGCAGTTGATACGAGCGCGACAGTGCTTAGCGTTGCGCTCGCAGAGGATGAAAAAACGGTAGCGTCAAGAACGCTAAGTAACGGTCTTACGCATAGCGAGACACTCCTTCCCACACTTGAAGGACTGCTCGAAAAAGCAGGCTGGACCTTCGGTGATATCGACCTTTACGCGGTGTCCGAGGGACCGGGATCGTTTACCGGAGTCAGAATAGGCGTTTCATTTGTCAAGGGACTCGCGTTCGGCGGTAAAAGGTGCGTTGGCGTATCCACACTTGAGGCGCTGGCGAATAATCTTGAAGGCTTTTGCGGAATTATTTCCCCGGTGATGGACGCAAGAAGAAATCAGTTCTATAATGCGCTCTTTATCTCTGACGGAAAGACGCTCACGCGCATAACCGAGGATAGAGCCATTTCGGCAGAGGATCTCGAAAGAGAGCTTGAAGGGTATGCCGATCGGAAGATCTATCTTTGCGGAGACGGGTACGAAATAGCACGAAAAATGCTGAAAAATGAAAATATCTGCGAAACTCCGTCGGAAAAGGTGTTCCAAAACGGAGAAAGCGTTGCAAAAGTAGCGCTTTCAGAGTATAAAAAGGGCAATTTCACCGACGATAGAGGCATCGCACCGAGATATCTCAGAGTTCCGCAGGCAGAAAGAGAGCGTCTTGAACGCCTCGCAAAAGAAGGTAACTAAAATTTAAGTAAAGTTTTTGAAAGAGTGTGAGAAAACTTTTTTCAAAAAGTTGTCTCACATAAGCAAAGTTTTTGAAAATCCAAAAAACTTTTTCCAAAAAGTTTTTTGGTGGGATACTAAGGGCAGAGCCCTTAGAGAAAGGAAAATAAAATGAAAAAAATAATTATTGGTTGTGATCACGCGGCGTACGATATGAAGCTCGAGGTAATAAATCACCTCAAAAACAGAGGATACGAGGTTACCGACGTCGGATGCGACAGTAGCGACTCGGTTCACTATCCCATTTATGCGCTCGCAGTGTCTGAGAGAGTTGCATCGGGCGAATTCGAGAAGGGAATACTCATCTGCGGAACGGGAATTGGAATGTCGATCGCGGCAAATAAGGTCAAGGGAATCCGCGCGGCAGTTTGCGAAAACGAGTTTTCCACCGAGATGACGAGAGCGCATAACGACGCTAATATTCTTTGTATGGGCGCAAGAGTTATCGACACCGAGAAAGCGATAAAGCTCACCGATATTTTCCTTGATACCTCCTTTATGGGAGATAAGCACCTCACCAGAATAAATATGATCGCTGACATCGAAAATAAGTAATTTTTGTCAGATTTTCAGTTGTTTCACATAAAACAAAAAGTCCGCAGATGCGGACTTTTTTAGTTATATATCGTTTTCGGAAACGACCTTGATGCCGTTTTCGGTAAACAGCTTTGCGGTGACGCCCATTCCGTCCACAACCTTTCCCGAAAAGCTGCCGTCATAAACGCCGCAGACAGAGCAGGAGGGACTGAGCGATTTGAGAATCGCATACGAGCAGTCGTTTTCCTTTGCAATTTCAAGCGATATTTTTGCGCCGCGCTCGAAAAACTCGGTGACGTCTCTGCCGTTTCTTGATATTACCTTGTCACCTGATATCTCGGAGGGAACTCTCGGCGTGGGCAGTCCGCCAAGCTGCTCGGGGCATATTTCGATGACCTCGACACCGTCCCTTTGAGACAGCTCGATAACCTTTTCGCAGGGCTTGGATCTGCCGTCATATCTGCAGGGCTTTCCGAGTAGGCAAGCGCTTATAAGTACCTTCATAAATCTCCTCCAAAACAGTTGATTTTGACTAATTATATTATTTAAATGATAACTTGTCAAGTGCAAAGCGACAAAAATGATATTTTTTTGAATAAATATCGCATATTGACGCGATATTTGCTTGACATTTTGTAAAAAAATGATATAATAATAATAATTTTTATAACTGTTTGTAGGAGACTTCGTATGAAGAATATTGCAATACTCGGCTTCGGTACGGTAGGCGCAGGCGTTGCCGACGTCATCGCGGCGAGCCATAATAAAATATGCAGAGAAATTCACGACGTTATTAACGTAAAGTATATTCTCGACCTCAAGGATTTTCCCGAGAGTAAGTACGCTGACAGAGTCGTACACGATTTCGATATTATCCTTAACGATCCCGAGGTCGAAATAGTCTGCGAGACTATGGGCGGAACTAAGGTCGCATTCGACTACACTATGCGTGCGCTTAACGCAGGAAAGAGCGTAGTTACCTCGAACAAGGAGGTCGTTGCGGCTTACGGAAAGCTCCTTTGCGACGTTGCTCGCGAGAAGGGAGTACGCTATCTTTACGAGGCGAGTGTTGGCGGAGGAATCCCCGTTCTCCACACGATAAAGACCTCGCTTTCGGCAAACGAGATTTACGCTATCGACGGTATTCTTAACGGAACCACCAACTATATACTTACTCACATGAAGGAGGACGGCACTTCCTTTGCGGAGGCTCTCGCACAGGCTCAGCAGAAGGGATACGCAGAGCTTAATCCCAAGGCAGACGTTGACGGTGACGATGCTTGCAGAAAGATCTGCATTCTCGCCGCTCTCGCATTCGGATCTATGATCCCTCAGTCGAACGTAAACTGTGAGGGTATTTCAAACGTTACGCTCGATACTATCGAGAAGGCTGAAAAGTTCGGCGGATCGATCAAGCTTATCGCGAGCGCGAGAAGAATGAAGGGCGAGAAGATCGACATTTCGGTATCTCCCTGCGTTGTCTCGAAGGATAACCCCCTCTCGAACGTTTCGGATGTTTTCAACGCAATAATGATCCACGCACAGCACCTCGGCGACGTTATGATGTACGGCAGAGGCGCAGGAAAGCTTCCTACCGCAAGCGCAGTTCTTTCGGATATTATCGAGATAATCAAGGCAGGTAAGGGAAGTGCGCAGGAGACCTGGACGATAGCAGATCCGGGTGTGCTTTCGGATAACTTCAAGGTTTCCGATACCTTCTGCATTTACGTTCCGTTCAGCTTCGGCGCGCGCAAGGACAAGGTGCTTTCGCTCTTTGGCAAGGCAGAGGAGGTCTTTGAGGACGAAAACGGATTTGGATTTATCGTTGATAACGTTTCGAGAAACAAGATAAGAAAGTCTCTCCACTCTATCGACGTTAAGGACTACTCGGTATTCCGCTACGTTAAATAAGCTTTAAAAGGTAAAACCGCCGCAATTTGCGGCGGTTTTGTTGTTTGTAACTCCACTTACCCCAATACCTTCCTCGTTTCCTTTGCGATAAGACTCGCGTACGAAAGAACGCAGGGCGTGTTGATGAGAGCCATGAGTCCTATCGTAATATCGGTCAGATCCCACGCAAGAGATGCAGTACAAAGCGCGCCAAGTATCACGCAGAGAGCGTAAAAAATCGCGTATGAGCGCTCTAAAAGGAGACTGTGTCTCTTTGACTCTGTAAGATATCGCAGCGAAACGAGACCGTAATAGAACCATCCTGCAACCCCTGCGAGCGCAAAGAGGAGTACGCAGACAGATATCGCGTGATAGCCGAGCGCACCGAGATATTTCTCAAAGGAGAAAAGCACCGCCTTCATATCGTTGCCAAGCGTCAAGTCGGGACGCGCGATAAGTATCACAAGCGCACTCAGAGTGCATAATACGACCGTGTCGAAGAATACCTCAAAGATCCCCCAAAAGCCCTGCAAAGCGCTCTTTTCGGTCTCTGACGCCGCGTGTGCGATTGGTGCTGTGCCGCAGCCTGCTTCGTTAGTTATGAGACCGCGTATCACTCCGTACCTGATAGGACGAAATGAGGCGATGAGTCCCCCGATAATGCCGCCCGAAGCCGCCGAAAATGAAAACGCGCCCGAAAATATCTCGGCAAAAACCGAGGGAATTGCAGAAAAATTCGTGAATATAACGAAAAGGCAGGCGATAATATAGATAAGAGATGCTATGGGTATTGCTACCGAAGTAAAGCCCGAAACCCCTCTGTGTCCGTTTATAATAATAAGGAAAACGGCGAGCGCGAGCGGTACTGCGCAGACTGTCGGCGGCAGAGCGTAAACGTACTCGAAGCATTGACTTATCGCGCGTATTTGTATGATGTTTCCAAGAGTAAATGACGTACAGATGCAGAGAAGAGCAAAGGTCACGCGGAAAAAGGGCGCTCTCAGATAGTACATCGCGCCGCCTGAGATTTTTTCGCCGCTCACGACTCTGAATTTCACCGCAAGCACGATCTCGGCGTATTTGAGTATCATAGAGAAAAGAGCGCCTATCCACATCCAGAATATCGCCCCTGCACCACCGAGCGCGATAGCGGCGGCAACTCCCATTAAATTGCCGACTCCGAGCGTCCCTGCAAGCGCAACGCTCACCTCACGAAAGGGAGAGCGTCCAGACTCTCCTTTGCCGTTTTTCAGTATGCTTTTAAGGATAAAGGGCGCTTTCGTGACGTGAAAAAAGCGCAGTCTCGCGCTCATATAAGCGCCGCAGAAAAGTAGGACTATCGGCAGTAAAAACGAAATAAAAGAGGCCATATTTTCCTCCTTTTTTGAGCCTTCAAAAAGTGCGTATGCTCTAAAATATGCGAATTTCGTCGCTTATATGCAGAAGGCTCGGAGGAAGGCGCTTTAAATGTTAATTATATGTGAATAATGGGCGAAAACTATTGAATTGGGGGTGGAAAATATATACAATGATAATGTACGGTTTAGCACTCGCGCATATCGAGTGCCAAAAGATAAAAATAACAAAAACATATAACTGACGGAGGTTAATTTATTATGAAACTCAGACCGCTTGCAGACCGCGTAGTAGTTACGATGATTGAAGCAGAGGAAACCACTAAAAGTGGAATAATTCTCACCGCATCTGCGCAGGAAAAGCCGCAGATCGCACAGGTAGTCGCAGTAGGCCCCGGCGAGGAGGCAGAGGACGGAAGCGTTAAGCGTATGAACGTAAAGGTCGGCGACAAGGTTATCACAAGCAAATATTCGGGTACCGAGGTCAAGATCGACGGCACCGAGTACACCATTTTGAAGCAGGGAGATATCCTTGCTATCGTAGAGTAATTTTCAGGAGGAAAATAGGTTATGGCAAAGGATATTGTATATTCTACCGATGCGCGTAACGCGCTTAAAGCGGGTATTGATAAGCTCGCA
This sequence comes from Eubacteriales bacterium, assembly GCA_045535095.1. GTDB lineage: Bacteria > Bacillota > Clostridia > Oscillospirales > CAG-272 > SIG672. Next base: position 21,158 of record JAZSKY010000063.1, read on the forward strand.
AATACGGTCAAGATCACTCTTGGACCGAAGGGAAGAAACGTAGTTCTCGATAAGAAATACGGCGCACCCCTTATCACTAACGACGGTGTTACCATCGCAAAGGAGATCGAGCTTGACGATCCTATGGAAAATATGGGCGCACAGCTCGTACGCGAGGTAGCAACAAAGACTAACGACATCGCAGGTGACGGTACTACCACCGCAACCGTTCTCGCTCAGGCGTTCATCGGAGAGGGAATGAAGAACGTAACCGCAGGCGCTAACCCCATGGTTATCCGCAAGGGTATTCAGAAGGCGGTAGATAAGGCTGTTGCATCTCTCGTTGCGTCCTCTCAGAAGGTAAACGGCTCGGACGATATTGCACGCGTAGGCGCAATTTCCTCGGGTAGCGACGAGATCGGCGCTCTTATTGCAGACGCAATGAAGAAGGTAAGCGCTGACGGTGTTATCACCGTTGAGGAGTCCAAGACCGCTGACACCTACTGCGAGGTAGTAGAGGGAATGCAGTTCGACAGAGGATACCTCTCGCCCTACATGGCAACCGATATGGATAAGATGGAGGCTGTTATCGACGACGCTTACATTCTTATCACCGATAAGAAGATCTCGAACATTCAGGATATTCTTCCCATTCTTGAGCAGATCGTTCAGGCAGGCAAGAAGCTCCTTATCATCGCAGAGGACGTTGAGGGTGGGGCTCTCACCACACTCGTTCTCAACAAGCTTCGCGGCACCTTCGTATGCGTAGCGGTCAAGGCTCCCGGCTTTGGCGACAGAAGAAAGGAAATGCTCCGCGACATCGCTATTCTCACAGGCGGCGAGCTTATTACCGACGAGCTTGGACTTGACCTCAAGGAAGCAAGCATTATGCATCTTGGTCACGCAAGACAGGTTAAGGTAAACAAGGAAAACACCATTATCGTTGGCGGAGACGGAGACAGCGCAGAGATCAAGGCTCGCGTTGGACAGATCAAGGCGGCTATCGAGACTACCACATCTGATTTTGACCGCGAGAAGCTTCAGGAGCGCCTTGCAAAGCTCGCAGGCGGCGTAGCGGTAATCAAGGTTGGCGCGGCTACCGAGATCGAGATGAAGGATATGAAGCTCCGTATCGAGGACGCTCTCAACGCTACCAAGGCGGCAGTTGAAGAGGGAATCGTTCCCGGCGGTGGAGTTGCATACCTCAGCGTAGCAAACGACGTAAACGAGCTTATCAAGACCACCGACGGTGACGAGAAGATCGGCGTTATGATCGTAAGAAAGGCGCTTGAAGCACCTATCCGTCAGATCGCAGAAAACGCAGGATTTGAGGGCTCTGTTATCGTTGATAAGATCCTCCGCGCACGCAAGAAGAGCTTCGGCTTTGATGCGGCAAGCGAAAAGTACGTTGATATGTACGAGGCAGGAATCGTTGACCCTGCAAAGGTAACGAGAAGCGCTCTTCAGAATGCCGCTTCGATCGCATCTACCGTTCTCACTACCGAGGCAGTAGTTGCAGAGAAGAAGGAAGATAAGAAGGCAGCAGAGGCAGCAGCCGCAGCCGCTGCAAACATGGGCGGCGGAATGTATTAAGGAGACGCTTAGGGGCTTTTCTTGGAACCCCTTTTTGAAAAAAGGTGTTCCAAACCTCCCCAAAAACTTTAATAAAAATAAGATGGACGGCATCTACCGTGACAGCTTTTTTCATATTCAAGCCTTC
>JAZSKY010000058.1:0-48989 GCA_045535095.1 Eubacteriales bacterium
AGCCTCTTTTAGTTTACAGTTTAGAGTTATGAATTTGACTTCGTCAAATGTTATGATATGATTACCAACAAGTTTAACTGCACCGAAGGTGCATCATAACTACACGAAGTGTATCTAAACTCATAACTTGCCGAAGGCAATCATAGTTGAGTTTTGCTGTGCAAAACTCACTCCCACTCAATTGTCCCAATCGGTTTTGGAGTTAAGTCTAAGCATACTCTATTGATGCCGTCAACTTCTTTTGTAATACGGTCGGTAATTTTATGAAGCACGGCATAAGGGATTTCTTCGATAGTTGCGCTCATAGCGTCGGTGGTATTTACCGCGCGAATGATAGCGGGCCATCCCTCATATCTGCTTTCGTTCTTGACGCCGACGCTCTTGATGTCGGGGATCGCAACGAAATACTGCCATACCTTTTCTGCAAGACCGCACTTGTCAAACTCGTCGCGGAGGATAGCGTCAGACTCGCGGACAGCCTCGAGACGGTCGCGAGTGATAGCACCGAGACAGCGAACTCCGAGTCCGGGACCGGGGAAGGGCTGACGGTAAACCATATTATCGGGAAGTCCGAGTGCCGCGCCGCAAGCACGAACCTCGTCCTTAAAGAGCATCTTGAGAGGCTCAACAAGCTCGAACTGAAGGTCGTCGGGAAGTCCGCCGACGTTGTGGTGAGCCTTGACTGCCTTTGCGGTCTTTGTGCCGCTTTCGATTATGTCGGGATAGATAGTACCCTGCGCAAGGAAGGAGATTCCGTCAAGCTTTCTCGCCTCTTCCTCGAACACGCGTATGAACTCTGCGCCGATGATCTTTCTCTTCTGTTCGGAGTCGGAGACACCTGCGAGCTTATCGAGGAAGCGGTCGGTAGCGTCAACGTAAACGAGATTTGCGCCAAGCTCCTTGCCGAACACCTCAACTACCTGCTCGGGCTCGCCCTTGCGAAGGAGACCGTGATTTACGTGAACGCAGGTGAGTCTGTCGCCGATAGCCTTGATGAGAAGTGCCGCAACCACCGAGGAATCCACGCCACCCGAAAGAGCGAGAAGAACCTTTCCGTCTCCGACCTGTCTGCGAACGAGCTCGATCTGGTCGTTTATAAAGTTCTCCATATTCCAGTTTGCATCTGCCTTGCAGGTGTCAAAAATGAATTTCGAGAGAAGCGCCTTTCTTTCGTCCTCGGACTCGGGGAGCTTTTCTGCGCCCTTGTGGTCGAAGGCAATAGTCGGAATGCCTGACGAATATATCGCCTCGGATGCGTCGATGGAGACACCGTCAACAACTCTGTTGACGCCGCCGCTTAAAATGATACCCTTGATGTTGGGGAGAGCCTCGAGAGCCTCCTTTGTGATGTCGTGGGGGTGGATTTCGGAATAGACGCCGAGTGCGCGTATCTCGCGCGCAAGGGACGCGTTTTCTTTACTTCCGAGGTCAATGATAAGAATCATATCCTGCTGCATAAAAATAGTCCTTTCTTTCCGACTTTGTCGGGTTTTGTGGTCTTGGTTTATGAAATCCGACCTTTCGGCCGATGATTTTTGTGGCTTGGTGCTTTTTTGCGATCTTTGGTAATATAAATAGAACAGTCAAGATCGAAAAAGGTGATAATTATTAGTATTTTTTCAAAATATGACGGAAAACTCTTGAATTTCAGAAAAAATTTAGCGAGAATCTTCCGGGGACGCAGGCGTCAGAATCCTTCCTTTCGCGCGGCGACCTCTCTTTTCTGTGCTATAACTCTCGTTTTATGTACGGCGGGAGTTTACAAGAGAGCCGAGCCGATAGCTCTCGGCGCGCTCGAGACGGTTGTTGGCGCCCGTATCGAGGAGATAACCGTTCGCGCCGTGCGTGACGCACTTGCGGAAAGCGGATACGTCTGGAGCGATTTTTGCAGTAAATCACTCGGAGACGACGGTAGCGTTGCCTCTGTCAGCGTAAGCACCGAAAAGGTCGGCGAGATGTGCGCTGACGTCGTGCAAAGGATCCTTAGTGAGATTAAAAGGGAAGGAAACGTCAAGATCCCCGTACCGCTCGGAAGCGTTATCGCGCCCCGTTATCTTTCGGGAAAGGGCCCGAGGATATACGTCCGCGCCGTACCGTACGTGTCGGTTTCGGCAAAGGCGGGAAGCGCCCTTTCAGAGGCGGGAATCAACCAGACCTTGCATCAGGTGACGATCACGGTCTCGTCTGACGTGCGGGCGATATGTATGCAAGGCTCGGTTTCGTTCCACAGAGAAAGCACGGTGCTTCTTGCCGAGTCGCTTATAGTCGGCAAGATACCGATAGTTTCGTCTTAAATTTCCTTTGAGAGGAAATATTCGTACGAATCAACGAGAGCGATAAAGCTCGCCTCGATTATGTCACACGAAACGCCGATAGTCGTAAAGGACGAATTCTTATCGGACGAATCTATAAGAACTCTGACCTTGGAGTCGGTGTTCTTGCCGAGATCGACAACGCGCACCTTATAGTCGTTTAGGTGCATACTGTCAACCTGAGGATAGAAGGCGAGAAGCGCCTTTCGAAGCGCTCCGTCAAGTGCGTTGATCGGACCGTTTCCGTCGGCGCACGAAAGCTCGGTCTTGCCCGAAACCTCGATCTTTATCATTGCGCTCGACTGCTGCTCGCCGTCGGGAGCAGGGAAATCGTCGCTCGACTTGTACATTATGACCTTAAAGGGCGATTTCCAGAGACCAAGCTCCTTTTTAACGAGAAGCTCAAAGCTTTCCTTTGCGCCCTCGTACTGATAGCCCTCAAACTCGCGTTCCTTGAGCTTTGCGGTTATAAATTCAACCTCGGGAGAGGACTTTTCAAGTCCGGGGATCATTCTCTCAAGCTCAGAAAGGACTGCGCTTCTGCCCGACATCTCGCTGACGAGGTATCTGCGCGAGTTTCCGACCGCCTCGGGAGAGACGTGCTCGAAGGAGGAGGGGTCCTTTATCACCGCATCGACGTGCATTCCGCCCTTGTGAGCGAATGCGCTCTTGCCGACGTACGGGTGATTGTGTCTTAAACGAATATTGGATATTTCAGCGATCTGTCTCGCTGTAAAACGCAGCTTTTTGAGATCTGCCGAGCAGTCTGCGTGGCATTTGAGCATAAGCCCGGGAATTATAGAGGAAAGGTCTGCGTTTCCGCAACGCTCTCCGTAGCCGATAAAGGTTCCCTGAACCTGACACGCACCCGAAAGGATAGCCGCTATCGAGCTTGCGACCGCGCATCCGCAGTCGTCGTGACAATGAATAGAGAGCTTTGCGTCGGGGAGTGCGATCTTCACCTCGGAGACTATGCGCGAGATCTCGTGCGGAAGTGTTCCTCCGTTGGTGTCGCAGAGAACGAGAGTGTCCGCGCCTGCCGAGAGGGCTGCCTTCAGACATTCAAGCGCGTAGGCGCTGTCCTCGATATATCCGTCAAAGAAATGCTCTGCGTCGAGAATGACCTCTTTGCCGTTAGATTTCAGATATTCAACGCTTTTTGCGATGTTTTCGACGTTCTTTTCGCAGGGGATCTTGAGTATATCAACGACCTGCGATTTTCTGCTTTTGGCAACTATTGCGACCGCCTCGGTCTCGGCTCTGAGAAGAGCGGAGATCGCCGGATCATTTTCAGTGTCGTCGGTCTTTGCGGTGCTTCCGAACGCTACGAGACGGGCATTTTTCAGCTTTAATCCCTTGATCTCATCGAAAAGGGTCATATCCTTGGGATTTGAATAGGGATTTCCTGCTTCTATGTAGTTAGCGCCAAATTCATCGAGAAGCTTTATTATTTTCTTTTTGTCGCTGACAGAGAAGGAGATACCCTCACTCTGTGCGCCGTCACGGAGTGTGGAATCGTATATTTCGATCTGTCCGATGCGGTTTGCTTTTTCGTTCATAGCTCTTTTCCTTTGTTTTCACCGATATTTTGCCATCTCTCGTAGTAAAAAAGGTATTGCTGTGCGATTCCTGCGCTGCTGCCGAATGATTTTATATCGAAGCCGTTTGGGTAGTATTTCGCAAATACCTTTTTGACCCATACGTCAACGGGGAATGCGTCTGTTTTATCAAAGCCGAAAAGCAGGGCGCAGGACGCCACCTTCGGGCCGACTCCCTTTATTTTGAGAAGCTCTTTTTCGGCTTCCTCTGTCGAAAGGGCTGCTGTTTTTTTTAGGTCTATTTCACCCGATGCGACCTTTTTTGCCGCATCTGATATGTATTTTGCGCGAAATCCTGTTTTCAGAGCGAAGATCTCGTCCTCGCTTGCCTTGGCAAGTGCCTCTGCGCTCGGGAAGGAATAGAGGGTCCTCCCTTTGTGCTCAAAGCTCTCGCCGCAGCCCTCGGAAAGCGCGGATACTATCTTCTTTATTCTCGGAATATTGTTGTTTTGCGATATTATGAAGGAGCAAAGCGCCTCCCACGGATCCTGACGGAGAATTCTTATTCCTTTTCCGTACTCTGCCGCGCGCCTTAGCACCTCGTCGTCTCCGAGAGCAAAATATCCGTTTATCTCGGAATACTCGCAGTCGAGCGCGAGATAATGCTTCCAGATGTCCTCAAACTCGGAAAGAGTGCAGTTTATCTCGATTTTGTCGCCCTTTTGTCTGAGACGAAGAAACCTTCCGTATGCAACTCCCTCGACGGTAAAATCGTCCACACGCTCAAAGCGGAAGGTCTGACCGCAGTCGAAGGTCTGGAATATATCAAAGAATTCGGCGTTTTCTATTTCGATAGATCCGCCGCGCTCGTTTATACGCATAAGAAATTATCCTTTCGCGATTATTTCGCGCTTATATTAAAAGTCCGCCGTTTACGGAAAGCACCTGACCTGTTACAAACGAGGATTCGTCTGACGCAAGGAAATATACCGCGTTTGCAACATCGTTTGCAGATGCGTTTTTGCAAAGAGGGGTTTCCTCTGCAAGAGAGTCGAGAGTCTCTCTGCCGAGAGATGCTACCATATCGGTCTCAACAACACCGGGCGCAACACAGTTTACGCGTATTCCCGACGGACCCACCTCCTTGGCGAGCGCCTTCGTCATACCGATAAGAGACGCCTTGGACGCCGAGTAGATGACCTCGCAGGAGCCTCCCGTCTGTCCCCACATCGAGGAGATGATTATAATGTTTCCCCTCTTGTTTGCTATCATATCGGGGAGGAATTTCTTTATCACAAGGAATGCGCCCTTGACGTTCGTGTCCATCACTCTGTCATATTCGTCCTCGCTGACGTCCTGAAAAAGCGAGTAGGAGGCAACGCCTGCGTTTATAACGAGGGTGTCAACGAAGCCGCCGTCAGATCTCACCTTGCTGTAAAGCGAGTCAACCTGCGCGGCGCTTGATACGTCCGCTTTTACAGAAAGAGAGGCGGGCGCGCCGAGAGAAAGACATTTTTTCACAACTTCGTTTGCCTTATCGTCGCTCTTTGCATAGTTTACGACCACCGAAAAGCCGCTTTTGGCAAATCTCTCGGCACACGCCGCTCCGATTCCACGCGATGCGCCCGTTATAAGGACTCTTCTCTCGCTCATTCTGACACTCCCTTTCAAAATTTCTACAATATTATAAAAGATATTTTATCACAAAATGCGCCCGATTACAACAAGGAGACGCGATTTTTTTGACGATTTTTTGCCCTTTTGATTAAAAATTTTTGTAAAAATTGCATTTTATACCCGCATCGCAGTTGCAAAAGGCGTTTTTATGTGCTATAATCTTCTCATAGAAGATTATTCGGAGGACGAAAAATGATAATCAATATTGACGATATATTCGATAAATTCACCGATGACGAGTACTGGGAGCCGATCGAGTTTATAAATCACCGCCGCGAGATGCTTCGCTTTGAGAAGGTTGCGATCGTTGAATACGAGGGTGAAAGATACGCATATCTCTACGAGATAGACGATGACGACCAGCATATAACCAGCTTTCCTGCGGTAGTCCATTTCGGCGAGGAGGACGGCGACAGGTTCGTTGATTTCGTCACCGACAAGAATCTTATCGAGGACGTAGCGTACGAGGTGCTAACCCTTCGCCGCGTTGAAGATCCCGACGAGGTCGATCTTATGTACGAAAACGCAAACTTCGAGGAGTACGACGAGGATGCGGAATTTGACGAGGATTTCGACGAGGACGATTTCGACGAAGAGGAAGAGGACTACGACGAGGACGAGGATTATTAAGAATAATAAAAAACGACGGCTTGCCCAACTTCCCACAAGGAAGTTGGGCAGTTTTATTCGCCTGCGGCGAGTGATATTGCTTTGCAGTGATATTCGGCTTTCGCCGAGTGATATTCGCTACGCGAGTTTTGGAAGGCGAATAAAATATCACTGAAGCCGCAAGGCTTCAATATCACTATTGCGCCAGCAATAATATAACTCCAACGAAGTTGGAATATAACTCTTGCTTTCTCTGCCGATTTGTGGTATAATGGGATTACATCGTAGGGCGGGGGCTTTGCCCTGTGACTTTGTAATACAAAGGCGAAACTGGCGATAAAATAGAACGATAAATAAGAATTTGCAGGTGTGTGTAATGGATTTAAAATTAAGAGAATTAACTCTTAAAAATGAGATTTTGCAAGTATACGAGATTTACAAGCACTGTATGTTTATGCCGACCGAAGAAAAATTTAATAATAAAGTAGAGCTATTCTTAAATGATATTTTCGTAAAAATCTTTGCTTGTTTTGAACAAGACAAGATTGTGGGTGTTATGGTAGTTTCTTTTAAAGAGCAGAAGAACATTGAGATTATAGGTATTGCGGTAGATGTATCTGCTCGTGGTAAAGGTATTGGCTCTTATATGATAAATCAAGTTATAAATAATTATGGCTTGTTATCTGTATATGCTGAAACAGACAATGATGCCGTTGGGTTTTATCGGAAGAATGATTTCAATATTATGGGCTTCTCTGAAACCTATGATGGCGCAAACATTGTCCGCTATAAATGTGAATTAACCAAATAAACAAATTCCAATTTGTTAAGCAGAATAAACGAACCCCGGCAGACTTTTACAATCTGTCGGGGTTATCTTTTTGGTTTTCTGCGTATCAAATTTTCGCGCTAACGGACAGTCGAGGACGCCTGTCTCGGTTTAGATTTATAATCGTGCATGTTTTGCGACAGCAAAACTGCTAAGCGACGGCTTCGCCGTCGGTTTTAGCGTTTGCGAAGCAAACCGTTAAGCGATTCCGAAGGAATCGGTTTGAGCGTTTACGAAGTAAACCGTAAATGACGGCTCCGCCGTCATTTTTTACATATAACCGCGTCTTACGTCGAAAACGTGATCGATCATACGAAGTCTCGACATTATCGACTTGAAATGCTCGATGTTCTTGCATCCGACAACGAGGTTTACCGTTATATCGTTGTCTCTGCTGTGCGTGTTTATCTGATAAAGCATAACGCGCATTTCGGCAATAGCCGAGGTGATATTTGCAAGAAGCTGAATGTCGTTCTCGGCAAAGACCTGAATGAACGATTCGTAAAGTCCCTCGCTCTTCTTGTCCTCGGGCGCGTCCTCCCAGAAGATGCTGATAAATCTGTCCGCCTTTTCGGGCTTTTTGAGTCCCGAAACGACGTTTATGCAGTCGCGCTTATGGACCGAAACTCCCGATCCGCGCGTGATAAATCCGATGATCTTGTCACCCGGAAGGGGATTGCAGCATTTTGCGAATTTGACCTCGCAGCCTTCAAGTCCGTCAACGATAACGCCTCCGTGACCCGTGCGGCGCTTAACGGTGCTCGTCTTGATCTCGGGCTGAACGGGAATGGGTGCGGGCGCGACCGGCTCGAGAGGCTTGACTATCTTGTCAAACTCGTCACGAAGCTTCGACTGTATCTTGCTTACGTTGAGACCGCCATATCCGACCGTGTTGAGAAGATCGTCCACAGTCTGAATGCCCATTCTCGAGGCGATACGCGAGAGTATCTCGTCTCGCTGAGCGGCGTTGTACGGGCGTCCGAATTTACGAAGCTCGCGCTCGATCTCGGCGCGTCCGACCACGATATTCTCGGGTCTTTTTTCTTTTTTGAACCACTGGCGGATCTTGTTACGGGCTTCACCCGTTTTGACGATATTGAGCCAGTTTCTCTTGGGTCCCTTGGACGATGCCGAGGTGAGTATCTCAACGATGTCTCCGTTTTGCGGACTCTTATCAATATTTGCAATTATTCCGTTGACCTTCGCGCCTACCATGCTGTTACCTACGCCCGAATGTATCGCGTAAGCAAAGTCGATAAGGGTTGCGCCCTGCGGAAGAGCAACAACGTCGCCCTTGGGGGTGAATACGAACACCTCGTCGTGGAAGATATCTACCTTGAGTGCGCGTAAAAATTCGTCGGGGTCGCGCGTGTTGTCCTCGGTCTCGATAAGCTTCGAGATCCATGCAAGCTTTGCGTCGATCTCCTCCGAGCTCTTCTTGTCGCCCGACTTGTATTTCCAGTGCGCCGCAATACCGTATTCCGCCACCTGATGCATTTTGCGCGTTCTTATCTGTACCTCAAACGGGATACCGTCGCGTCCGATAACTGTGGTATGAAGGGACTGATACATATTCGGCTTCGGGGTGGAAATATAATCCTTGAAGCGTCCGGGTACCGACTTGTACGCATCGTGGATAAGTCCGAGAGCGGTGTAGCAGTCAAGCTCGGTCTCGGTGATTATTCTGACCGCGTAGAAGTCGTATATTTCGTCAAAGCTCTTGTTCTGATTGAACATTTTGCGGTAGATACTGTAAACGCTCTTGACACGTCCTTCAAGCGAATAGTCAAGGTGATATTCGTCGAGCTTTTCTGAGAGCATTTCTTTGGTGCGTGTGATAAAATCACGGTTCTGACCGTATTTTTCGTCAATATCCGCCTTGATTTCGGCATAGCCGATAGGATCGAGGAAGGAAAGCGAGAGGTTTTCAAGCTCCTGCTTTATTCTCTGCATACCGAGGCGGTGAGCAAGAGGCGCATAGACCTGCATAGTCTCGTGCGCAACGTTTCGTCTCTTCTCGTCTCGGCGCACGTTCAGGGTACGCATATTGTGGAGTCTGTCGCACAGCTTGATGAAGATAACCCTTATGTCCTTGGACATCGCAAGAAACATCTTGCGCAGGTTTTCCATGTGCTCCTCTTCCTTGTCGTCGAAGGGGATCTTTACAAGCTTCGTCAGACCGTCAACGAGCATCTCGATAGTCGGGCCGAATTCCTTGCGGATAGTTTCAAGCGGAATCGCGCAGTCCTCTACCGTATCGTGGAGGAGGGCGGCGCAGATAGAGTCGGTGTCAAGTCCGAGCGAGAAAACTATCTCGGCAACTGCGACGGGGTGAATTATGTAAGGCTCACCGCTGACGCGATACTGACCCTCGTGAAGCTTTTCCGCAAAAAGATAAGCCTTTTCTATCTTCGGAATATCGTATTTCGTGGGATTTTCGCTCAGCAAAACTCTGAGTCGGTCAAAATTCTGAGAAGTAGTGTTCATCTGACCGTTCATTTTCGAGTCTCCTTTCGTAAAGAGATCATTTTTCCGCAAGAGCGCGGACCTTTATGTAAAAGGGGGATTTTTCTATATCTATCTTGTTTTTGACGTAATTTACGCCGAAATGGAAGTTTTCGTCACATTCGCTTGCAAAATCAAGGGTTATAAGCTCGGTTTCACGAAGGACGTGCAGAATTATCATAAGCTTTACGTAGCCGATTCTTCCGCTAAACGCCGAGATTATCTCGCGCAGCCCGATGCAATCGTCGCGCATATTCGGGCGGCGCTTGAGATAGAGATATACCTGAACGAAATCGTCTCTGCAGGGCAGAATATCGTCGGAGCGACGATAAGGAACACCGTCTGAAATGCTGCGGAATTTCGCCTTATCCTCTGCGCTTATCTCGACAGACGCTTCGTTGACGCATCTGCGAACGTCACGCACTATGACCTGAACGTCGGTCACACCGCGGAATTCGTTTATTCCCATAGTGAAGGATATATCTATAACGTCTCCCTTATAAATGGCAAGAGAGCTTCTCGAACGACCGAAATAGAGAGCGGGGAATACCTTTCCGTCCTTTTCAAGCACGAGCTTTGAGTGCTTGTCGGCAAGAGATACGACGTCGCGTACCGTTGCGCCTGTGAGGAAGAAGGTGGGCGAGGGGTTAGCAACTCCGTAAGGCTCAAGAAGGAGAAGCTCCTTCGCCTGATTAAGAGTTATATCGTCCGTATTAACAAAAGCGTCCGCCTCTACCGTAACGACTCCTGCCGTCTCGGATGCGTTTTCGCGCACGAACTGATTTATTCTTTCGCGGAACGCGTCAAAATTCTCTCTCGAAACCGTAAGACCTGCGGCAAGCTCGTGTCCGCCGTACTTTATAAGAAGGTCGGAGCAGTAGGTGAGCGCCTCAACGAGATTTATTCCCTTGACGCTTCGTCCCGAGCCCTTTCCGATATTGTTTTCGTCAAAGGAAATAAGAACGGACGGCATAGCAAATCTCTCGGTAATTCTCGAGGAAACGATACCGATAACTCCGTGATGCCAGTTTTCTCTTGCAAGGACGATAACCTTGTCGTTTTCAAGGTCAAGATCCTCGCGTATCTTCTCGGACGCCTCGTCTATAATTCTGTTTTCCTCTGCCTGACGGCGTCTGTTTATCTCGCAAAGCTCGTCTGCTATCGAGTCAGCAACGTAGGGAGACGAGCAGAGGAAAAGCTCTGCCGCCTTTTCGGCGCTCTCGATACGTCCTGCCGCGTTTATTCGCGGAGCTATCGTGAAGCTGATGACCGACGAGGTTATCTTCTGCGGTCCTTTGGGCTTTTTGTCACCCTGACTTACCGCCTTCATAAGTGCGGAAATGCCCATTCTCGGAGCGCTGTTGAGTATTTTGAGACCCTCGGATACGAAAATTCTGTTTTCGTCGATAAGGGGCATAACGTCGGCAACGGTGCCGATGGCAACGAGGTCTATAAACTTCCTCGCGCGGTCGTCGTTTCCGTGAAGTCTTTTATCTATCGCGCAGAGAAGCTTGAAAACTACCCCTACGCCTGCAAGCTCGCAGAAGGGATATTTGCTGTCCGCGCGGCGAGGGTTTACAACCGCTGCCGCATCGGGAAGCTCTGCAAGACATTCGTGATGGTCGGTAACGACGACGTCTATGCCGAGAGATGCGGCGAACTTTATCTCCTCAAGCGCGGTGACGCCCGTATCTACCGTAATAATAAGGGTGACGTTCTTCTCGGAGAGCGACTTTATCGCCTCGTTGTTTACTCCGTAGCCCTCGGTGCTTCTGCTCGGAATATAGTATTCGGGCGAGAGTCCGAGGTCTTTAAGGAAGGTGTAAAGTATGCTGACCGAGGTAACTCCGTCAACATCGTAGTCGCCGTAAATTACAGTCTTTTCCTTGTTCCCGATGGCGCGGACTATTCTTTCTACCGCCTTGTCCATATCGGGCATAAGGAAGGGGTCGTAATAGCTTCCCGAAGGAGCGAGAAGGAATGCTCTTGCCTCCTCGGGCGTTTTCTGACCTCTGTTATATATAAGAAGCGCGGTTATGGGCGATATGCCGAGCGCCTGTGATATTGCGAGTATTTCGGGATCGCTCTGCGTTTTGTCCGAGCGAAGCTCCCACTTTTTACTGTTTTCGTTTGAATATGCCATTTATCCTCCAAGGCTTTCCGGGCAAAGGGTTATATTATTTGTAAAAGACGCCTATAACACACTTATACAGGCGTCTTTTATTAAATGTAAGATTTTTTAGCTTAAAGGGGATTTACCTCTCCTTCAACCGAGGGAGCGTCGTCCTTTACAGAGGGGACGCCGATATTGGTCGTGTGGCTGTCGGTAGAAAGGATATAGGCATATCCCTGAACGTTCTCCGAAAGAATGATATTGACTAAAACGTTATCTGTGGGCGTGTCAATATCAGACGCATTGACGTATGCGCGGATAGCCGAAAGGGGAATGTCGTCGATATTTGCAGATGCCGCAAAATATACGTTGACCTTTACGTTTTTGGTTGCTACGAATCCGTAATTCGAGGAGACCTCGATCGAGCTTGCGGCAACCGTTATTTCGCGCGAGACGATCTTGCCTTTGAGATAGACGTCAACGGTTACGCCCTCGAGGGTCGCCTTGCCGTCTTTGGTTGTGAGTCCTTCGGGAAGGGTGACGATGCCTGCGCTCTGCGCGAGAAGATCCTCGTTTACAGATGTTCTCGTCTCGTCAATAGAGAACACCGAGATCTCATCGTACTTGGAAAGCACGTCAGGATCTCCTACGAGGGTGACCTCAGAGGGTGTTACTCTGAAGTTGTCCGCACCGAAATATCCGTGCGTTCCCTTTGCGGTGAGCTGTACCGTTTTTTCCATATAGACAGAGAGGGTGACGGTGAGCGAGCTTACGTTGTCCGAAAGGGTGAGATTCTTGTTGTTTATTTCCTTGCCCGACGCATCGAGAAGAACGATGCTCGCGGTAACCTTCTTGCCGTTGGTCGCGCTTCCGATACTTGCGGTGCGAACCTTTACCTTGTCGATAGTGTTAAGAACGAGGGTGGGTCCCTTGACTACCACGATGTTCTCGCTGAGAATATGCTCTCCGAGGTGACATCCGCTCTCAAGAGTGTAGTCCATCGGCTCTACCGACGCGCCCGAAATGCTGAATACCTTTTCGCTCGGACGGTCAATCGTAACGTTTACGGTCTTTACAGTCTGATGGGTGAGAGTCGTTCCGTCGGGCGTGGTTATATCTACGGGCAGAGAATATTCTCCGGGCTCGGTGATGTTCTTGAGCGAGATCTTTGCCGAGATGTCGGCAATGCTTGCGCTTCTGATGTCGCTCTGGCTTCCCATTATGGTAACGTTTACCGTATCAATGCTGACCGACTGGACGACGAGTCCGTGAGTAGCAAGCGACGAGTCGTCGTAAACTATCTCGATAAGGTCGTAGGTTTCCTCAACGGGAACGTCGTTCGCGCCCGCAACGTAGAGCCAGAAAAAGAAGGCGAGAGCAAAGGATACGCACCAGAGGACAAGGCGTCCCTTTTTATTTGATGATTTATTTGAATTTTTCAAAATATTACCTCCAAACGGGACCTTTCCTTATTTCTTGCGAAGCATTTTCTTGATCCTTGTGGATCCGTTTTTGGCAGCGCCGTCGTTGACGCTGTGGATAAGCACTCTGTTAAGCTCGTTTTTGAGCGAGGGGTAGTCGAAGCCTCTCTTGAGGTTTCCTTCAAGCGCGGTCGAGATCGTTCCCGTTTCCTCGCTGACAACGATAACGAGCGCGTCGCTGTTTTCGCTGATGCCGAGAGCTGCGCGGTGTCTCGTTCCGAGATCCTTGACTATATCCTCTCTCTGCGAAAGGGGGAGGAAGCAGCCTGCCGCGTGGAGACGCTCGCCTCTGATTATTACTGCGCCGTCGTGAAGGGGCGCGCCCTTGAAAAATACGTTTCTGAGTGTGAAGTCGGAAAGCTCTGCGTCAACGACCGTTCCGCTCTTTATGTACTCACCGAGCTTCGTCGAGCGCTCGATTACGATAAGTGCGCCCGTCTTTTCGGCGGACATCGTAACTGCCGCGTCGCAGATCTCCTTGATAGCCTCGGTCATCTTCTGCTGGTTTTTAGCGTCCGCAAAGCTCTTGATTCCTCGCATCGGCTCGCCGCCCACCTTTTCAAGTGCGCTTCGAAGCTCTGGCTGGAAGATGATAAAGAGAACGATAAGTCCGAACTGGAAGAAATATTCGAGAAGGAAGGTGACCGCCGTCAGACCGAATACACGGCAGATGAGCTGGAAGAGTATGAGTACGCAAACTCCGACTACCAGCTTGCCCGCTCTTCGCTCGCGCAAAAAGTCGATTGCAACGAAAAGAAGCACGGCAACGAGGGCGATGTCAAGAAAATCCTTCAAGGTCATCGATTTTATTATTTCAAGATAAGAGGTGAAAAGTTCTTTCATACTTGTCTCCGATCAAAGCTTTGTGCTTGTGTTAGCGCCGCCCAGCGCGATTTGTCTGTAAGGGCATTTGCCGAGGTCCTTTAAAAGACGCTTAAAGGGTTTGAAGGACGAGAAGAGTCTCGCGCGTGACACGTGTCTGTTAAAGGATACCGTTTCGGAAAGAAGGTCGCGCTCAAGCTCCTCGATCTCTGCGTTTGTTTTCCTGAACGATGCGCCGCGGTCCTTCATTATCGACTCGCTTTCTTCTATTCTCGCGCAAAGCTCGGAAAGAGCCGCGTCCACGCCCGAGTTTATAAGGGGAAGCTCGGAAATGGGCGTTTCGTCCTTGAGTGTGAACTCCTTTTTCTCGATAGAGGACGAAAGGTCTCCGCCAAAGAAGAATACGAGCGCGTACGCTTTCTCATATACGTCTATATGCCTTGCCGTGAGTGCGCGCACTCTCGACGCGGCGCTTTCGACACGTAAAAGATTCAGCTTATACGCCTGACGCAGGGAATATGCTGTTCCAAGCACGGAAAGTGCAGTCAAAACGATTATAAGCGCTATGAAAAGCCACTGCATACGTTATCTCCTTTCGGTGTAAAAACTTTTCGCTAACTTATATTATATATCATAATATTCGCTATGTCAACAGGAAAATCAAAAAATATGGCACAAAAAGCGGCGCAAGGTCAAGTTTATCACAAAAGAGATCGGTTTTTTGTCGAAAAAGCAAAAGAGCAGGACGTTTTCCCGTATCTTTTTCGTGCGTGTATATAAAAGAGGGAAAAAGTGCAAAAAAATGAAAAAAACTCTTGACAAATCGCTTGAAATATGGTAAACTCGTTATACCTCTGCGGAGAGGGTCTATTTTTTTGCGCGTAAAAATGAGTTTTTCCGGGACTTAACGCGTCAAAAAAGCGGCTCAAAACAATTCCGTTTGAGGGAGGTAAAATCTGTGGATCCGCGCAATGCCCTCGGCAAACTCGACCGCGGGTCAAGGATCCAAAACTAATTAGGAGGTGCCGACTTGAGAGTAAAAATCACAATGGTATGCAGTGAATGCAAGCAGAGAAACTACAATACTATGAAGAACAAGAAGAATGACCCGGACAGACTCGAAATGAATAAGTATTGCCGCTTCTGCAGAAAGCACACTTTGCATAAAGAATCGAAGTAGGAGGTTTTTAAAATGGCAGAGAAGAAAATAAATGCTGAAAC
The DNA here is from genome assembly GCA_045535095.1 of Eubacteriales bacterium. Taxonomy (GTDB): domain Bacteria; phylum Bacillota; class Clostridia; order Oscillospirales; family CAG-272; genus SIG672. Next base: position 15,108 of record JAZSKY010000058.1, read on the forward strand.
CGCCGAAAAGAAGGCAAAGAAGGCCGCTAAGAGCGGATTCCTTCACAGCGTAGCCGCTGAGCGCAAGAAGATTACCTGGTATTCGGGTAAGCAGGGAGTTAGCTCGACCGTTGCCGTAGTTATCACTATGGTTGTTATCGCGCTGATTCTTGGCGTTATCGATATGATACTCGGTAGAGGAGTCAGCCTTGTAGGCCAGCTCGGAAATCTTTTCGCATAAGCTACTGAACGAAAAAGGAGCTCACAGTCCGGCGCTGTGACGTCGTCCGCGCGCTTTCGCGCACAGAAATCCGCCGGAGAAACGGTAAGTGAATCATAATCATGTCAGATATCGAATACACCCCCGAACTTAATTGGTACGTTATTCACACCTATTCGGGCTATGAGAACAAAGTAAAGAGCAATCTTGAGAAGATCGTTGAAAACCGCGGACTTCACGACCTTATCACCGACATCGTAATTCCTGTTGAGAAGGAGACTGAGGTGAAGGGAGATACCGTTAAGGAGATCGAGGTCAAGATTTACCCCTGCTACGTTATGGTCAAGATGATTATGAGCGACTTCACCTGGCATATCGTACGTAACATCAACGGTGTTACCGGCTTCGTAGGTCCCGGATCAAGACCTGTTCCGCTTTCTGCTAAAGAGGTTGCGGATATGCGACTTGAAATCGCCGATAGCGCAAATATCGGTCTTATCAAGGAGCTTCCTTACAACGTTGGAGACAGCGTAAAGGTAACCGCAGGCTCGTTCAACGGATTTATTGGAACTGTAAGCTCCATTTCCGAGGACAAGCAGAGAGTTATGGTAATGCTTAACATGTTCGGACGTGAGACGGCAGCAGAGATCGATGCCGATTCTCTTGAAATACTCACTTTCTGATCTCGAAAAAATGATTATGGCGTATAGATAATTTACGCCGAACATGTGGGAGGAAGAAAATTTTTTCTTACATTCTTCCGTCGTATAACCACATTTGGAGGTATATTTACTATGGCAAAGAAAATAGCAGGTTATATCAAACTTCAGCTTCCCGCCGGCAAGGCAATGCCCGGCCCGCCCGTTGGTCCCGCACTCGGACAGTACAGCGTTTCGATTCCTAACTTCACCAAGGAATTCAACGAGCGTACCAAGGCACAGGCAGGTCTCATTATCCCCGTTGTTATCACGGTATATGCAGACCGCACTTTCACCTTTATCACCAAAACTCCGCCCGCTGCAGTTCTTATCAAGAAGGCAATAGGTCTTGAGTCGGGATCCGGTGTCCCCAACAAGACTAAGGTCGGCAACATAACCAAGGCGCAGATCAGAGAGATCGCAGAGCTCAAGATGCCCGACCTTAACGCGGCATCGGTAGAGGCTGCAATGAGCATGATCGCAGGCACGGCACGCAGCATGGGTGTCGTAGTTGTTGACTGAGAGGGAGGAAATTAACGATGGCTATTAAAGGTAAAAAGTATCAGGACAGCGCAAAGCTGTTCGAAAAGTCCAAGCTTTACGACAGAGCAGACGCAATCGAGCTCGTTTGCCAGACCGCTAAGGCTAAGTTTGATGAGACTATAGAAGTTCACGTTCGTCTCGGCGTTGACTCGAGACACGCAGACCAGCAGGTCAGAGGCGCGGTAGTTCTTCCTCACGGAACCGGTAAGAGCGTTCGCGTTCTTGCACTCGTTAAGCCCGAGATGGAAGAGACCGCAAAGGCAGCAGGCGCTGACTACGCAGGCTCTGACGAGTATATCGAGAAGATCCAGAAGGAAAACTGGTTCGATTTCGATATCATCATTACCACTCCCAACATGATGGGCGCTATCGGTCGTCTCGGCCGTGTGCTCGGACCTAAGGGACTTATGCCTAACCCCAAGTCGGGAACCGTTACTATGGACGTTGCACGTGCAATTAACGAGGCTAAGGCTGGTAAGATCGAGTACCGTCTCGACAAGACCAACATCATTCACTGCCCCATCGGTAAGGCTTCTTTCGGCGCTGAAAAGCTCGCTGAAAACTTTGATACTCTTCTCGGAGCTATCATCAAGGCTAAGCCCGCTGCAGCTAAAGGTCAGTACATCAAGAGCTGTGTAGTTGCATCTACTATGGGACCCGGTGTTAAGATTAACTATTCTAAACTCGGCTGATTAAACTAAGCGAAAGGGGGTTACAGTTAAAGTAACCCCCTTTATGTTTTTTTGATGGAAAATACCGCGAAAGGAGGGGTACGAGTGTCAAAAAAGGATAAAATTATCTCTGAAAAGGCCGAAAACAGCGCACTTATGCGAAAAATGAAGCTGCTCGACGCACTGAGCGCCTTCGTTGTCTCGCTTATAATCTTCGCGATAGCGTACGGACTTCTTCTTAAATATATCGGAATTTTCGCAATTTTTGGCGCGTGTATTCTTTCTGTCTGCGGAGTATTCGTTCTGATGAGACTTACGGGGCTGAAAAGTAGCTCTGTAATTAAATTTTCTGCTCCGAAGAAAAGCGAGACCTTCGGTGCCGCTCTTATTCTCGGCGCGTCTCTTATCATTTCGATACCGCCGATACTATTCTCGCAGCTTATCGCACCTCGCCTTGCGGCAACATCCTTTAACATCTATTCGATAGTAGGACCATCGGGCGCGTTTGTAGCAATACTCGCGGTAATATTTATCGCGCTTTGCGAGAATTTCCTCTTTGACGGATATATCTATTCGCGCCTTAGCGGTGTGAAAAGCGTCTTTTTAAGGGGAGTCCTCATTTCGCTGATGGCGGCGGTGATGCGCTTTGACGTGTACGCCTTTTCGAGTATGTTTATCGCGTCAGCGGCGGCATTTATCGCAAGACGGGAGACGGGGTCGCTCACCCTTCCGCTTGTTATAAGACTCTTTTTCGTGTCGTACGTTATGGCAACGTCGGCGCTTTCGGCAAGTGCGAGCGAGCTTGTCGGCGAGGCGATGGGCGCAGTTCAGATAATCGGTCTGACTCTCATATTTTTAGGAATGGCACTCCCCGTTGCCACACTCGCCTTTGCGGCGTTCGGAAAGCTCCGTCATAACGGCAAGATAATAGGATTTTCGGTAGGCGTGCTTGCGCTGATCCTTATTGCCGCAGGATGCGGAGTATCGTCACTTTAATTTTGAAAATTACCCGCGGTTGCGGGATAATCTCCATGGAGCGTTTTTATGGAATATATTATAAAGGACAGAGAGCCGAAGCGACTCTTTGAAATTTTTGAGGAAATAAGCGCGATTCCGCGCGGATCGGGAAGCGAAAAGGGAATTGCCGATTATATCTGCGCTTTCGCAGAAAATCTCAGACTTTTCTACACCCGAGACGCCCTTCACAACGTGTTTATAAGAAAGAGTGCAGGAGAAGGCTTTGAGGATAGAGCGAGCGTTCTTTTGCAGGGACATACCGATATGGTGTGCGAGAAAAACGCGGGAACTGTCCACGATTTTGAAAAGGATCCTCTGAAGCTTCGCGTTGACAACGGCTTTCTCTCGGCAGAGGGCACGACCCTCGGAGCGGATGACGGAGTTGCGGTCGCTATGATGCTCGCGCTTCTCGAGTCGAGCGATCCGATGCCCGAGATCGAGTGCCTCTTCACAGTCGGTGAGGAAACCGGACTCGAGGGCGCGGAGGGATTTGACTATTCTATCGTAAAATCGAAAAAAATGATAAATATGGACTCGGAGGGCGAGGGAATCGCGGTCGTTTCGTCGGCAGGCGGAGCGGACGTTTGCTACACAGTCAAGACCGACCGGGTAAAATGCCCCGACCGACCGATAAGAATAAAGGTTACGGGACTTATGGGCGGACATTCGGGTACAGATATAGATACCTGCCGAATGAACGCAAACCGAGTAATGGGCAGAATTCTTTCACGTCTTTACGCGAAAATGCCCTTTAATCTCACCTTGATAAACGGCGGAAATATGAAAAACGCAATCGCTCGCGAGTGCGTTGCCGATATTTCGGTTATAGACGCAAAGCTCGTTGAAAACGAGATAAAGTCTATCGAAAAGGAGCTTCTTTCGGAGGTCTGTGACGAGGACAAGGGACTCCGCATTTTCCTCGGAAAGGGCGCACTTACCGATAAAATGCTCACCTACAAGGATACCTCGAGAGTCATATCTCTTCTGACAGTTCCGCCGAGCGGAGTTTTCGCTATGTCAAGCGATTTCGAGGGACTCGTTCGCACGTCGTGCAACTTCGGACTCGTTGAAAGTGACGCGGAAAGCATTAAAATATGGGTTAAAACGAGATCGTCGCTTGAAAGCGAGCATCAGTATCTCATATCGACGCTGATTGGCGCAGGCGACCTTGTCGGCGCGGACAGTGAGGTCAGCGGAATGTACGCATCGTGGGATCTCGTCAAGGACTCCCCTCTCGCAGAGCTCTTCGTTTCGACCTTCAAGAGACTCTTCCCGAGTCTCGGAATCGAGCCGAAAACGGCGGCTATTCACGCAGGACTTGAGTGCGGAATAATAATATCCCGTCTCGGTGGCTGCGATACGGTTGCAATAGGACCTAACGTTTACGATATCCACTCGCCCGACGAAAGGCTTGACCTTGCAAGTCTTGAACGATTCTGGATACTCGTAAGTGAAATGATAAAAGCATAAGTGCGGACGTATAAAGGAGTATAAAATGCAAATAACACTCGTGGGCGGAGGCTCGGTCGGAGTCTCCCTTATAGGACACCTTCTCAGCGAAGGACACGATATTACGGTAGTCGATACCAACCCCCGTGTCGTTGAACAGATAAGCAACAGCTACGACGTTATCGGATACGTCGGAAATGGCGCAACCTTCGAGGTTTTGAGAGCGGTCGGAATTGAAAACTGCGACCTTCTTATCGCAACGGCAGACTCGGACGAGTTTAATCTTCTGTGCTGTCTGGCGGCGCATAAGCTGGGCGCAAAGCACACGATCGCCCGCGTGCGCAATCCCGAATATGCAGGTCAGCTTTACGAGCTTAAAAAGGATTTCGGTCTTTCTATGACGATAAATCCCGAGCGTGCGGCGGCATCCGAGATAGCGAGAGTGCTTCGCTTCCCGTCGGCAACCGGGGTCGAGATATTCGCAAGAGGAAGAGCGGAGCTTGTTTCCTGCCGCGTGCCGAGGGATAACGTGCTTGTAGGCAAAAAGCTGATGGAGCTTTCCACTCTCGGCATCACCGTGCTCATCTGCGCAGTTGAGCGAGACGGCGAGGTCTTTATTCCGGGCGGTACATTCGTTATAAACGAGGGCGACAACCTCTATTTCACGGGCGCGCCCAAGGATATAGTCAAGGCGTTCAAAAAGACCGGACTTTACTTAAACCCCGTAAAGAGCGTTATGGTGACGGGCGCAGGAATGATGACCGATTACCTTGCCGAAATGCTCGCAGGAGACGGAATTTCCTTTAAAATAATAGAAAACGACAAGCAGCGCGCCGAGGCGATGGCTAAAAAGTACCCGAAGACGGTCGTTCTCCACGGGAACTGCTCGGATCACGAGCTTCTTGCCGAGGAGGGAATCGAAAAGACAGACGCCTTCGTATCCCTTACGGGTCTTGACGAAGGAAATATCCTTTCCGCACTTTACGCAAGCGGAAAAGGCGTCAACAAGGTAATTGCCAAGGTGACGAGCGACAACCTTTTCTCGATGTTCAAGGGAAAAGAGCTTGAGACGATCGTTTCCCCCAAGCTCGTTACTATAAACGAGATACTCAGATACGTCCGCGCACTTGCGGCGAGCGAGGAGGAGGGCAACGTGCTTTCGCTCTACAAGATAGTAGGCGGAAAGGTCGAGGTTCTCGAATTTGAGGCGGACGGCGATATGGAAGAGATAATCGGAAAGCCGCTCTACACTCTCGGACTCAAGAAAAACATTCTCGTTGCCTGCATAATAAGAAAGAACAAGGCGCTTATTCCCAAGGGCTCTGACTGTATAATGGACGGAGACGGAGTTCTCATAGTCAGCGCATCGCAGAGAATAAATAACCTCGTTGACATAATTGCAGAATAATTTGTAAAAGAGATAGATATATGAACAGAAAAATGATAGCGTACCTGCTCGGGCGCGTTCTGATAGCAGAATTTTTCCTTATGATCCCCTCTGTTATCGTGGGAATCATATATGGCGAGAGTGCGACACTCTCCTTCATTCTGCCGATGCTTCTGCTTGCCGCTTGCGGTCTCGTTTTCGGACTTAAAAAGCCGAGCGATACTACACTTTACGTGCGCGAGGGATTTTTCGTAGTCGCCGCATCGTGGATATTCATGTCGCTTATCGGCGCACTTCCTTTCTACATAAGCAGCTTTGACTTTTTTGGCGGAGCTTCGCAGTTTTCTTCACCTATCGACTGTATTTTTGAAATGATTTCGGGCTTTACCACGACCGGCGCGACCATCTGCACCTCACCCGAGTCGCTTCCCAAATGCCTGCTCTTCTGGAGAAGCTTTTCTCACTGGGTAGGCGGTATGGGAGTTCTCGTTTTCGTGCTTGCGATAATGCCGATGTCAGACTCCATGCATCTTATGAAGGCGGAGGTCCCCGGACCTGTTGTCGGAAAGCTCGTTCCGAAAATGCGTCAGACGGCAAGAATACTTTATACGTTCTACGCCGCGCTCACCGTTCTTCTTGCAGTTCTTCTTATTGCGGGCAAGATGCCCGTATTCGATGCGCTCTGCACGTCGTTCGGTACGGCAGGAACGGGAGGATTCTCGGTTCGTGACGCGGGAATATCCTACTATAACAGCGCGTACGTTGAGATACTTCTTGCGGTCTTTATGGTGATATTCGGTATCAACTTCAACCTTTTCTACCTTATTCTGATCAAAAAGGCAAAGGAAGCATTTAAGAGCGAGGAGCTGAGAGTTTATCTCACTATCGTTCTTGTTGCGACTCTCGCGATTGCCGCAAACGTTTATACTATGTACTCGTCCTTTGGAGAGTCGCTCAGATATTCCTTCTTCCAGGTTGCCGCAATAATCTCGACGACAGGATACGGCACAGCCGATTTTGCAAACCTCTGGCCGACCTTCTCGCAAACTGTAATTGCCGCGCTTATGATATTCGGCGGATGCGCAGGTTCTACCGCGGGCGGTCTTAAAATAAGCAGAGTTATTCTTCTTCTCAAAACCTTCGCGCAGGAAATGAAGAGACTTCTTCATCCCCGCTCGGTGACTACCGTACGTCTTGAGGGCTCGCCCGTTGACAACGCGATAGTACGCAGTACGCTCGTTTATTTCGTTATGTACGTCTTTATTATAGTGGTCTCGACACTACTTCTTTCGATCGACACTTTCGGTGATTTCGCCACTAATTTCACAGCGTCGCTTACCTGCGTGAACAACGTAGGCCCCGGTCTTGGAAAGATAGGACCGATGGACAATCTCTCGGGATTTTCGCCCTTTTCAAAGGTGATACTGTCTCTAGATATGCTTCTCGGCAGACTTGAAATTTTCCCGATAATCGTCTTCTTCTCGCCCGGATCGTGGAAGAAAAATTAAAATGAAAAACGGTGCAGATTTTTCTGCACCGTTTTTGATCTCACGAATACATTGAATTTGTTTTCATATAATCGTAGATCATTTTTCCGTGATTTTGTTCTTCCTTCTGAATGTGGTTGATGGTGTTTCTCACGCCTGCGTCCGAAAACTCAAACACGCAGGTATCGTACATGTGAGACGCGTGCTTTTCGATAGCGAGAAGGTCGCTGCAAAGGTAGGCGTCGTCCTTTTTCTCGCACGTCTCACTCGCGCCGTAGGTTGCCGAGAAGCTTGTAGGACAGCTTACCGAGCTGCCCGAGCTCTGCGGAGTACAGCTGTTTTCAAGCGCGCACAGAGTATTCAGATGCTCTCTTTCAACCTGCGCAATGCACGAAAACAGATTTTTGAGCTGGGCGTCGTGAGCGCACTCTGCGTGACGGGTGTATTTGTCAATGCAAAGCTGCTCCTGCCCCTTCATATCCTTCAGTAAGTCTTTTTCTTTTTGCGTAAAATTCATAAAAAATCACCTCGCTGATATTATCGGACACTTTTTCGTCCTTTAATCTGCGAGGTGAGAATTTTTTTATTTTTTCTTCAGATATTTTGCAATTCCGATGCGTTTTCTGAGCTTTGCGAAATAGAGAATGGCAAGTCTGCCGAGGAGAATGTCGAACATGACCGTCGCCGCATTCGCAAGGACGATAGTCACGGCATATATCCAAAGCGTGTCGTTCATATCGGGGAAGAAGACGAGCTTTGCCAAAAGACCGAGGATAACGGTTGCCACGTTCACCGAGACGATCTTCACCGTCCACGAAATAAGCGGACGTCTCTTTTCGGCGACAAGCTTTATTATCGGATAGAGTCCGACGAAAACGGCAAACATCAAAGCGGCAAATTTTGACGGCGCGAGAATGAACGATACCGCCGAGGTCACCGCCCAGACCGTAATAGCCGAGCCGAGCGAAAGCTCTATGCACGCGAAAAATACGAAAATTGAAGCGGCGGCGGCAAAGGTGAGATCGAGGTCACCGAGTGCCGAGCCGAGACAGAGAATTGTGGACGCGCCTGCCGAAAGAAGAGCGGTGAGCGTAACGGATCTCGTTTTCTTCATAATTCAACCTGCCTTAACAGCAACCGATGAGGTCGCCGCCACACATCTCGCAGAGACAGTCTGCACAGATAAGACTGCTGCACAGATTACAAATATCGTCAGAGCCCGAGGTGTTAGTTCTTCTGTACTGGCTTCCGTAGGAGTTGGCGCGTGTTTTAAGCTCGTTCAGCGCGTTTTTGTACTCCTCGTTGTTCGGATCGAGATAGCAAGCTCTCTCGAAAAGACGGGTAGCGTCGTAAAAATAACCTCTCTGCATTAAAAGGCAGCCCTTGAGGAAGCACCACTCTGCACCTCGCGCGGCCTCTGGTATCGAATCGAGCTTGATGCTTGCTTCGGTAAAGTTGCCGAGGTTTATCAGAGTGCGAATGTCGCGGAGTGCGCTATCGTAAGTACCGTCGGACGTTGAGGAGGTATCGTAATATCCCGACGAGGACGAGCGCGAGGAAGCGCGCGAGCGCTGGATCTCGTCGTAAGCCTCGTTTATCTCCTTCATCTTCTCCTGAACGAGATCTGCAAGAGGATTGTTCACGTAGTTGTCGGGGTGATACTTACGCGCAAGCTCTCTGTATGCCTTTTTTATTTCTTCGTCTGTGGCGTCTCGCGAGACACCCAGTACCTTGTAAGGATCGTTCATTTTACCTTGTTGTATCCTTTCAGAATCTAAGTGTTGTTATGATTTCTTTTCGCGGCGCGCGATAGTCGTTTTCACGACCTCGGGCATTCCGAGATAAAGTATGTTTTCGATGATGTTTTTAAGACCTTGGTCCTCTATACTGATAAGGTCGAGTGCTTTTTCGCTCTCGGAAAGCTCGAGACTCAGCGAAAGCTGAATGCTTTCTTTGAAGCCTTCGTCCGATATATCTCCATCCGAGAGGAGCAGGGGATTGTAGCTTCCGCTCTTTTTATCCTTCTCCATATCGTCAAGCGCGTCCGTAATGTATATCCATCTGCCGACGCGATAGCCGATCTCGTAGGCGCAACGTTTGTCGGATACGCTTTTCGCGCTTTCCTTAAATACCTCGCCGCAAAGCTCGCCGAAGATAGACGCGCCCTCGTAAACGCTGTCGCACCTTTCGTTTTCGACAGACGAGAGCTTTGCCGTTTTCTCTTTTATCATAAGATCAAGAGCATCTCCGCGCGCTTTTATTACCTTCCTTCGCGCCGCTCTTGCAAAGGGAAGGGCAAGCGCTGAGGCTGTCTGCTTTAAAAATCCGCCGTCGCGGTCGCTTCTGTCGTCAAGGAGCTTGTAGTAAACGAGCAGCACCGCGGCGTCCGCCACCGACTGCATATTGTCTCCGCCGTCAAGCACTCTTCTTTTTTTGAAGGGGTGGGCAAGACAACGCTTTTTCTTAAAGGTGATCTCCTCTTTGTCGGCAAATGCGATAGCGAAAAGCGAGGGCAGAACGAAATCGTAGCTCAGCGAAAAGGTCATAAAATATCCGCGCTTTTTGATGTGGTGACAAAGACCGCAGTAAACGCTCTTATAAAGCTCGTATTCTTTTACTTTAAGCTCGCCACTCTGCGCGCGTACGTAACCGAACATTTCATTCTCCCTTTATAGAATATTACTTCATACCTTATATTATAGCACACAAAAAGGGCGCTCAGTTAAATTTTTGTAAATTTGTGTTGCTTTTTGCGTTAATATACAGTAAATAACTTTAAAACAATAATATCTTACGTTAAAATTAGCAAAATATTATTGACAAAAAAGAATGTAAATGATATAATTATACCGAATATGCGACAGAATATTGATTTGCGAAAGGAAACGCTTCTTGTCTTAAAGAAGCCGTGTATGAAAATATGAAAAAACTTGCACTGTTACTCGTTTTAGCTCTCACACTTGTAAGTGTCCTTGCATCCTGCTCGGGCAACTATGACGAGGGTGTGGCAAATCCCGGCGTAGGCGAGGAGGACGACTCCGCAGACAAAACCGGCGGAAACAACAAATACAACCTCAAAGAGGGCGGATATACCTACAACGTCTACGACGGCAAGGAAATCGAGATAGTCAAGTACGATTTCGAGTACGTTGACGAAACCGAGACTGCTCCTGCAAGTGAGGAAGAAGAGGAAGAGGTAAAGACCATTTCTCTTGATATCCCCGCAAAGATAAAGGACATTCCCGTAACCAAGATCGCAAAGAACGCTTTTGAAAAGAACAGCGTGCTTGTTTCGGTAGTTATCCCCGAGGGCGTTACCGAGATCGGTGAGGGTGCATTCTGGTACAGCTACGCGCTTGAGAGCATCACTCTTCCCGCAAGCCTCGCGGCAATCGGAAGCGACGCGCTCAGCTACTGCCCCGCACTCAAGTCGCTCGAGATTCCCGCCGGAATCACCGAGATCCCCGTTTCGCTTTGCGAGGAGAACACCTCTCTTGAAAGCGTTACCTTCAAGGGCAACGTAACATCTATCGGCAAGAGCGCATTTGCATACTGCACCGCACTTGACGCTATCGACTTTGGCGCAGAGCTCGTCTCTGTCGGCGAGAGTGCATTCAAGTTCTGCACCTCTATCGAGAGCGTAACTCTCGGAGAAAAGGTTGAGACTGTCGGAGAGGCGGCATTTGCTAACTGCACAAAGCTCTCCGCTATCTCCTTCGGACAGATAGCAGAGATCGGTGAGGCGGCATTTGCTAACTGCGCAGAGAACGCAGCTGCAACCTTCACAGGAAGCGATAAGACCGCAGTTGTAGTCGGCAAGTATAACGACGTTATTTCGGCGGCTCTCGCTTAAAAACAAAAAATTAAATAAAGTCGGGATTTTCCCGACTTTACTCATTTATGGAGAAATTTATGAAATTTGACGTGAAAGAGCCGATTCTCCTCTCGCCCGTGTGTAAGGACATCATCTGGGGCGGCGAGAGACTTTCAAGAGAATTCGGCAAGGGTGAATTTGAAGGTCAGCGGATCGCTGAAACGTGGGAGCTGACCGTCAGAGAAAACGAGGTAAACGGTGTAAAAAGCGGAGAAATGAGCGGAAAAGTCCTCTCCGAGCTTAAAAACACCGAGAATTTTCCCGTTCTTATCAAGTTTATTGACGCAAAGAGCGACCTCTCTGTGCAGGTGCATCCTGCTGACGAGTATGCAAAAGAAAACGAGGGCGATCTCGGAAAGACCGAAATGTGGTACGTTGTTGACGCCGAGGCGGGCGCAAAGCTCGTTTACGGACTGAAGGATGGCGTCAGCAAAGAGGATTTTGCAAAAGCGGTTGAGGAAAACAAAATCGGAGAGTGCCTTAACTACGTTGACGTTCATCGCGGAGACGTTTTCTTCATTCCCGCAGGATGCGTTCACGCTATCGGCGGCGGAATACTTATTGCCGAGATACAGCAGTCCTCAAACGTTACCTACCGCGTTTACGATTATGATCGCGGAAGGGAACTTCACATAAAAAAAGCGCTCGACGTTATCGAGATTTACGGCAAAGAGGATGTTGATAAGATCAGATATTCCTGCGCAGACGAGATAAGTGCCGACCTGCTTGCAGACTGCGATATTTTCAGAGTTGAAAAGAAGGATTCTTCGTGCGGCGAGATTTTCGGAAACGCCGATAAATTCCGCCACGTTCTCGTTCTTTCAGGAAAGGGAAGAGTCGGCGATCTCGACGTTTCGGCGGGTAGCAGCGTGCTTCTGCCGCTAGGATGCGAGTGTGTAAGACTCGGCGGAGAGTTCGAGTTTCTTTTGACTGTGGTTAAGTGAAATGGGCGAATTGGCAAAAAGGAAGAATATACGATTAAATTACGCGGATTACAGTAAAAAGGGCGCGTATTTTATTACGATATGTACGCAAAATCGAAAATGTATTCTATCACGTATCGTAGGGACCGGCGTCCTCTGTCGGTCCGTTTGTAGAATTAACGCAAATTGGGAAAATTGCAGATAAATATATTAATCAGTTAAACGATTTTTATAATAATATATCGGTTGAAAGTTATGTAATTATGCCAAACCATATTCATATTTTGCTGTTTGTCAGGGACGGCGGACCGTCGAGGACTGTCGGTCCCTACAATTCAAAATTCGATCGTTTCTCGCTTTGTTTCTACATTCAAGCGTTTTTGTAACAGGGAATACGGCGAAAACCTTTGGCAATACCGTTCTAATGATCATATTATAAGAAATCGCAAAGATTACGAAGAACACATCAAATATATTCACGACAACCCACTATGTTGGTACTACGACGAATTGTATACGGAAGAATAAACCCCGAACGGTGATGACGTTCGGGGTTTGGTTGTTATCTTTCAATTATGCATTCTGGAATCAGCTTATTGCCTTTGAGAGTCCAAATGGTAAGAGGCGAGTTAGGGCCATACTCGTTATTTAACTCGAAATGATGACAAAGAATTAAATATGAAGCATATTTTTTTGCTTGTTTTTTTGACGAGGCCCACACTTGTTTGATGAGTCCCCATTCTGCTACTTTGCACGTACAAACATAGATCGGATTCCCGTTCATATCATATCCGAGGTTTTCCGGAGCACCATACTCGTAGACCGGAACAGAACACTTGCCTTTTTCGGACATTTCTTTGAGTGTGTTGACTGCATTTTCAAGCGTTAAATACTCCGGTCGGTATTCTGCGGGTTGATTATCTTTCAGAAATGTGTCTATATCAAGCATTTTTCTTACTGCTTTTTCCAACACCTCTGCGTTCCAATCGTATTGTATAGCTATAGCTCCGAGAATGGATTCAAAAAGATCTGCCTTTACCTTTTCTTCCTTGTCGATGTTGTTATCGATGTCACACCTATCTACAATAAGATATTTCATAATATCCCAACTGTCAATAATATGTGCGAGTGTGTGATTACTGACTATCTGTTGTTTTATTTGTGAAAGGTGACTTTCGCGGCAACGCAGCGAAAATTCGAAGTTCCCCTCGAAAGAGAAGTTTTGTTGCGTTTTTATAAAACCGTAATGTGCTGAAAGTATTTTTGATGTGTAAAATCCGAGCACGCTATCGCCGATCCACTCAAGCTCCTCGCAACTTCGTCCTCCATACCTTGACGCATAGGATCTTCTAACAAACGCTTGGACGAGAAGATCTTCGTTTTTGAAGAAACACCCTGTTTTATCAAGAATAAGATTCTTCAAGTCGCTTAATTCGTTTAGTTTGAAACTTTTTGATTTTTTCATTTCTTTTCTCCAAATTTTTATTATTTGCTTAAAAAGAAAAAGACTTCGGCAACGCCAAAACGACCGAGCGCACTCGGTTGATTTTTTGTTTCGAGTCCTTGTTTTATCAAAATAGTTTTTGTAAAATTTCCTGCTTGTTTTTTCACTCGCATAAAAAGAACAAACAAGTTATGTTACTCAATTACTTTGAAAACAAATTTCTCTTTAGGCAATCTAATTGTATCATACGATTTTAACTTTGTCAATAACAAAAAAAATTATACAAACAAAAAAGGAAACGGATAAACTCCGCTTCCTTTTCTTTTTATTAAAGCTTTTGAAAATCCAAAAAACTTTTCACGAAAAGTTTTTTGGTAGGGATTCCAAAGGGGCTAGCCCCTTTGGCAACGCCGCACTCTTAAACGCTGAGCTTAACAGCCTCGCCCGTTCTTGCAGATTCGAACGCCGCCTCCATTACCTTCACAACGCGGAGCGCCTGCTCTGCGGTGATCTTGAGAGGTGCGCCCTCGATAGCGTCAACAAGCTGACGGTAGGTCGGGTTGAGATTGTCCTCTATATCCTCGGGAGGAGCGATCTCGGTAACGCTTACCGTAGAAGGATCTCTTGCGCCCATCGTTTTGGACGGCCCTGCCTTGGTTATCTTGATCTCGGGAGTCCACGTGTCCGCGCGGTCCTTGACCTTGACAACGCGTCCCGTACCCTCCCAAGAATCTATCTGGAGAGTACCCTCTGTGCCAAGCACGTACCAACGGGGGTGAAGAATGAAATTGTTGGTCGAGATCTCAACGTAAGCAGTGAGTCCGTCCTCAAAGGTGAGAACGAGGTGGAAGTTGTCGTCAACCTCATCGTAGAGGATAGAATACATCTTGCAGAATACGTTTACGACCTTCGAGGAGTTCATATACATGAGCTGGTCGATAAGGTGAACGCCCCAGTCGAACATCATTCCGCCGCCGAGTGCCTTCGTGCGTCTCCAGCCCTCGGGCATTCCGCGCGAGCCTTCAACTCTCGTTTCAATGACGTACGGCTTTCCGATAATTCCGCTTTCGACGGCATTTCTCATTGCAACGAAATCCTTGTTTACTCGGCGGTTCTGGTCGATAGTGAAGATCTTGCCGGTCTCCTTTGCGACCGCCATTATCTCCTCAAGCTCCTTTGCCGTCATCGTAACCGGCTTTTCGCAAAGGACGTGCTTTCCTGCGCGGAGTGCGGCGATAGAGAGGTCTTTGTGTACCTCGTTGGTTGCCGCAACGAGGACTATATCGACCTCGGGATCGGCAAAGATCGCCTCGTTTGACTCGTAAACGAAAAGTCCCTTTTCGCGAGCCGCCTCGCGTCTGTCCTCTTTAAGATCGTATATTCCTCTGATCTTAACGCGGACCTCGCCCTTTGAAAGCTGTGTGAAGTGATGTCCTGCCATTCCGCCGAAGCCGATAATGGCAAGATTGTAAATTTTGCTGTTTTCCATGGTTTTATAGGTAGTGGTAGCCCTTTGCCGGTAAGCTTACGCCCACCACATTTCTCCTGCTTTTTCGGTGATAATTACGTCTTTGAGGAAGGAGATCGCCTTTTCGAGGCCTTCCTTCGGGGACATAAGAGCATCCTCATGCTCAATGCTGATCGCGCCGTCGTAGCCGACAGTCTTAAGAGCGCTTATGATAGCGTTCCACTCGAGCTTTGAGTGTCCGTAGCCAACGGTACGGAATACCCAGGAGCGGTTAAGAATATCGCCGTACGACTTGTAGTCGAGAACTCCGTTCACCTCGGTGTTTCTCTTGTCGATAGCGGTGTCCTTTGCGTGGAAGTGGTAGATAGCGCCCTCGAGAGCCTTGATAGCCTCAACAGGGTTGATGCCCTGCCAGAAGAGGTGGCTGGGGTCGAAGTTTGCACCGATAATGTCGCCCACCTCTGCGCGCAGGCGGAGGAGAGTTTCGGGATTGTAAACTACGAACGAGGGGTGCATCTCGAACGCGATCTTCGAGATCTTATGTGCCTTTGCGAACTCTGCGGTCTTTTTCCAATAAGGAATAACCTTTTCGTTCCACTGCCATTCAACGATCTTGAGGTTATCGTCCGGCCAAGCGCAGACTACCCAGTTGGGGTAGAGCGAGTTCTCGCAGTCACCGGGGCAACCCGAGAAGCCGATGACGGTATCTACGCCGAGCGCCTCTGCGACAAGGATAGCGTCCTTGAAATCGCTGTCGAACTTGTCGGCAATATCCTTCTGCGGATGCAGAGGGTTACCGTGGCAGCTGATAGCCGAGATAGACATATCGTACTTTGCAAGAAGCGCCTTGTACGCTTCAAGCTTTGCGGGATCCTCGAGAAGCTCGCGCGCGTTGAGGTGCGCGTTTCCGGGGTATCCGCCTGCACCGATCTCGATAGTGTGAACGTCAAGCGATGCGAGATATTTAAGTGCGTCCTCGAAATCAAAGGTTGCGAGAACGGGATTCATTACTCCGAGTTTCATAATTAAAAAGTCCTTTCAGAAATTACAGACCGAGGGTCTTGAGATATGCACGGCTCTTTGCCGCCGCTTCGAGCGAGGGGGTGTCGTAAGACTGGTCCTGCTCGACGATGATGTACTCAACGTTTGTCTTTTCAAGCGCTTCGAGAATTGCGGGGAAGTTCTGAAGTCCCTCGCCGAGAGGACGGAATTCAAATCCGGTCTCTTCTCTCGATTTGCCGCCCTGAGGCTTGCCGTCGTTGTCAACGAGCGCATAAACGGGTCCGCCGCCGAGATTCTTGCAAACGAAGTCCTTGAAGTGGATAATGCCCATTCTGTCGGCATATTTTACAAGGTACTCTGCGGGATTGAGTCCTGCGTAGTGTACCCAGCAGAGGTCAAGCTCGGGATCGATCTCGCCCTTGCCGAATACCTCGTAGAGAATGTCGAGAAGGTATTTGCCCTCGAAGGTGTCAAACTCGAACTCGTGGTTGTGATAGCACATCTGGATTCCGTTGTCCGAAAGGAGCTTTGCAACGGTAGCAAATTCCTTGACGGTGTTATCCCAGCCATCAGTTCCTGCGAGCTTCGACTTGTCGTACCACGGAACTGCCGAGTATTTTACGCCGAGGGTCTTCATATAGTCAGCGGCCTCCTGACCCTTTTCAAGGTAGAGGTCAACCTTCTGGTGAACCGATATTGCAGTAAGTCCGATCTCGTCAAGCATTGCGCGGAGATCCTCTGCGCTGTACCCGAAATATCCTGCAAACTCAACGTAATCGTAACCCATATCCTTAACCTTTTGGAGGGTTGCCTTTACGTCCTTTTCCATTTCGTCGCGTACGCTGTAAAGCTGTAAGCCGATCTTGTAGTTTTTCATAAGAATAGCCTTCTTTCTTAAATTATGTGACTCAAATCTCGGGGATTACAACCTCAACCTCGTGTCCGCACTTAGAGGACTTGACGATATGGTCGATAATAGCCTGATTGTAAAGGATCTCGCTCGAGGGAACGGGAGCCTTTCCGCCCTTCTTGATAGCATCAAGGAAGGAGCGGAGCTTGTGATAGAACTCGCCCTCCTTGGGAGCTGCCTGCATCGGGATCTCGGTAGCAACGCCGAGTCCGGAGCCTTCCATATTGTGGTAGATCTTGAGAGGTCCGCCGATAGTACCGTTCCAGCACTCGGTAGAGGGGATACGGAGCGATCCCTTGGTACCCATAATGATAGTGTCACCGGGGGTGTCGAGGTGCATCGCCCAAGCAATACGGAAGTCGAGAATTATGCCGCCCTCGAGACGGATAAGTCCGCCTGCGAAATCGTCAACCTCGAAGATATCTGCATACTCTGCAGGCTTGTTCTGAGTGGTCCAGTATTCAGGATCCTTGCCGAAATAGTCGGTAGTGAATCCCGAAACGGTGAGAGGCTTCGGATAACCGAGAGCGTTAAGAACCATATCGAGCGAGTAGCATCCGATGTCTGCCATAGCGCCGATACCTGCGGTCTTATCCTCAATGAAGGTAGTACCGAAGGGAGTGGGGATACCTCTGCGGCGTCCGCCACCGGTCTGAATGTAGTATATCTTACCAAGCTGACCGGACTGAACGATCTTCTTGATGAGACGCATATTGGGATTGAATCTGGGCTGGAATCCGATAGAAAGGATCTTTCCGCTCTTTCTCTCGGCTCTGATGCACTCAACTGCCTCCTCGGTGGTTACGGTGAAGGGCTTTTCGAGCATTACGTGTACGCCGTGCTCGAGCGCGTCGATAGCGCAGGGTGCGTGCTGACGGTTGTAGGTACAGATGCAAACTGCATCAAGCTCCTCAGCCTCGAGCATCTCGTGTCCGCTGAGGTAGCATCTTGCGTCCTCCTTGCCGAACTTCTTCATGAACTTTTCAGCCTTGCCGGGGATAAGGTCTGCGCCCGCAACGACCTCAACGTCGGGCATCTTGAGAAGCTGAGTCATGTGAGCCTCTGCTATCCAACCCGTTCCTATAATTCCCACCTTGAGCTTAGTGCTTGCGTCGATAGTGACGACGCTCTGGTCTTCCTTGAATGCGTCAAGAATGTTTGCCATAACTTGATTCTCCTTGGGTGTAAAAATAAGATTCTGTATTATATTGACAACTCGCAAAACATCTGTTATAATCAAAATGTCAATATCGTACTATAAATATTATAATCGCATTTAAAGAGCGTTTCTACAACTATATTGACCTATTCTTATACAAAATTGACATTTGTATAGTATTTTATCCCGTAAAGGAGGCCTGTGCTTGATGAAAAATGAAATAGTGGCTGCGAGCCTTCCGCATACAAGAGTGCGTATATCGTATCAGAAAACGCCGAGCGACTACCTCTGCAACGTTCATCTTCACGATGAGATAGAGCTTCTTCGCGTTGTGCAGGGACGGCTGAAATGCTCGGTCGGAGACGAGCTTTACTCGGCAACGGCGGGCGACGTTATCTTCGTCAACTCGAGAGTCCCACACGCCGTAATGTGCGACGGAGAAAGGAGCGAGCAGATACTCGTTCAGTACAAAATAGACGATTTCGTATATAACTCGAGAAGTAAGATAGGAACGGTCCTTGCGCGTTTTTCCGAATATAGCGACAGACAGTGCTTCGTTATCACAGACTGCCCCGAGCTTTGCGCGAGCATAGACTCGATGCACAGAGAATTTGTCAGCAGGGAAATAGGCTGTGAGGAATATATCAAGTCGGGGATATATTCAAGCGTTGCATGCCTTATCAGACGAAGAGTAATAGAAAATAACAGTAAGATACTCGCTAATCCGAATATAATAAAGATAATGCCCGCACTCGAATATATCGACGAGAATTACGCAAAGGATATTTCTCTTGAGGATATAAGCGGAATACTTAACATAAATCCCTCGTATTTCTGCCGTCTTTTCAAAACGGCAACGGGTGCGAGCTTTTGCGAATATCTCAACTTCGTTCGCATAAGTAAATCGGAGAAGCTCTTCAAATCGAGCGATCGCAGTATTATGGAAATAGCGATGGACGTTGGATTTTCGTCTGTCACCTATTTCAACAGAATGTTCAAAAAGGTCAAGGGCTGTACGCCCAGCGTTTACAGAAAGGCGCAGAATACGAGCGTTTCGGGTGAAATAATATGAATTTAAGCGAAAAAAAGCTGTTTCTTCTTGATATGGACGGCACGCTCTATCTCGGTAACAGACTTTTTGATAAAACCACCGATTTTCTCGCTCTTGTCAAGGAAAATGGAGCAAAATATATGTTTTTGACGAACAATTCGTCAAAAAGTGCGGACGCCTACGTCGAAAAGCTTGGAAAGCTCGGAATCGACTCTGAGCCGAGCGAATTTTTCACGTCAACCGAGGCAACGATCTCCTATCTCTTAAAAAACGGATACAAGGAAAAGAAGATATACGCGCTCGGTACAGAGTCCTTTAAAAAGCAGCTTTACGAGGCGGGACTAAACATTACCGATACTTACGCAGAGGATATTTTGGTCCTTCTTTGCGCGTTTGACACCGAGCTGACCTTTAAAAAGCTGGACGATGCGTCGAGGCTTCTTTTTGGCGGAGCAGAGTTCATCGCAACCCACCCCGATCTCGTTTGTCCTACCGAATACGGAAGCGTCCCCGACTGCGGACTCTTTTGCAATATGCTTACTGTGGCAAGCGAAAAAGAGCCGAGAGTTATCGGAAAACCGAAGCCCGAAATGGTGTACGCCGCGATGGAAAAATGCGGTGCGCGTCCTGAGGAAACGGTGATGATCGGCGACAGGATATATACCGATATTGCCTGCGGAGTCAATGCAGGGATAGATACGATTCTCGTCCTCTCGGGCGAGACCACCGCAGAAGACGCGGCAACAAGCGATATAAAACCGACCGTTATATGTGAAAACATAAAAGAAATATACGAAAAGTATCTCGGAAAGGAAGAACTGTAATATGAAGCTCAATACAAAAAGAACGGTACTTATCGGATTTGCCTTTATGGCGATCTGCGCATTCTGGCAACTTTACGATACCGTTGTCCCCCTGCTGCTCAAATACACCTTCGGAGTAAAGGACGAGGTAACTGTGGGTACCATTATGGCACTCGACAACGTCTTTGCCCTCTTTATGCTCCCCCTCTTCGGCGCTCTGTCCGACAGAACGCACACTAAAATAGGAAAGAGAATGCCCTATATCGTTCTCGGCACTATGGCGGCAGTCGTCTTTATGATGTTTATGCCGATAGCCGCAGGAAAGGAAAATATCATTCTCTTTATCGCGGCTCTCTTCCTTGCACTCGTTGCAATGAGCACCTTCCGCTCGCCTGCCGTATCGCTGATGCCCGACGTTACACCCAAGCCCCTTCGCTCAAAGGGTAACGCGATCATCAACCTTATGGGATCTGTCGGCGGACTTATCACGCTTGTTCTTCTTATGGTGCTTGACACCTCGAAATACAGCTACACCTGCCCGATGGGACATACTGCCGAAAACCTCGGAAGCGGCGTTCAGGACGTTACGTGCAAGTCGTGCGGAATTACCTATACGGGTATAAACGAAAGCCTTACGAGAATCAATCCCGACTACACCCTCGTTTTTGCGATACTTGCCGCAATTATGGTGATCTCGGCGCTCGTTATCTTCATTTTCGTTAAGGAAAACAAGTTCGTTGCCGAGAGAGAAGCCTTTGAAAAGGCAAACGGCATTTCGGACGACGAGAGTGAGGAAAGTGGCAAAAAGATGCCCAAGGAGGTAAGACGAAGCCTTACGTTTATGCTTCTCTCGGTAGCCTTCTGGTATATGGGATATAACGCGGTAACGTCGGCATTTTCGAGATATTCGGTAGAGGTCTGGCGCCTCACCGACACGGGTACGTCCAAGTGCCTTATGGTCGCTATGGGAGTCGCGCTCGTCGCCTTCGTTCCGATCGGTATAATCTCGAGCAAGATAGGCAGAAAAAAGACGATCCTCGCAGGAGTCCTTCTCCTTGCCTTCTCCTTCCTCGTTGCAGGATTTTGCAAGTTTGACTGGTACATAAACGTCCTTTTCGGACTCGTCGGTATCGCGTGGGCGGCAATAAACGTCAACTCCTTCCCGATGGTCGTTGAGATGAGCCGCGGAAGCGACATCGGAAAATATACGGGATACTACTACACCTTCTCGATGGCGGCGCAGGTAATTACCCCCGTCCTTTCGGGCGTTTTCCTCAATATTGACTATAAGTTCCTATTCCCGTACGCAACCGTCTGCGTGCTTTGCTCGTTCGTTACTATGCTTCTCGTCAAGCACGGTGACAGCAAGATCGACACAAAGGAGGCTATGATGGAGGCGCTTGCAGGAGGAGACGACTGATGCTCGTTTTTCTTGCGGTAATACTTTCGCTTTCTCTTATCCTTCTCGTGGGATATATTTTCGCGCTCGCGCCTGCAAAAAGAAAGCATCCTCTCACGTCCGAGATAAAAAAGTACAGATACGCGCACAGAGGACTCTTTTCGAGTGAAAAGAAAGTACCCGAAAACTCGCTTGCGGCGTTCAGGGCGGCAATAGAAAAGGGCTACGGATTTGAGCTGGACGTTCATCTTACCGCCGATAAAAAGCTCGCCGTCGTACACGACGGTTCGCTTAAAAGAACGGCAGGTGCGGACGTCACCGTTTACACCTCGACCTATGATGAGATCTCGAAATACTCTCTCGAGGGCACGGACGAAAAAGTGCCGCAGCTGCGCGAAGTTTTGGCGCTGAATGACGGCAGAGTCCCTATGGTTATCGAGCTGAAGGTTGACAAGGGAAACGCTAACGCGCTCGTTTGCGCAGTCCTTGACGAGCTGAAGAATTACAGCGGACTTTACTGCATAGAATCCTTCTATCCCGACGCGCTTATTTCGCTCAGAAAGCGCGCGCCCGAGATAATGCGCGGACAGCTTTCTTGCGACGTTCGGAGAGAGGATAAATCCTTCTCGAAAATCAAGAATTTCGTACTTGAAAATCTGCTTACGAACTTCCTTACAAGACCCGATTTCATAGCGTATGCACACGAGGACAGAGACCTTTATTCCTTCTCGCTGTGCAAGGCTCTCTGGCGTCCGACCGAATTTTACTGGACGGTAAGAGACGAAAAAACGCTTGAAATTATCGAGAATATGAACGCAGGAGTTATATTCGACTCGTTCGTGCCAAACGAAAAATAAAATAAAAAAGCACCGCTCAGCGGTGTTTTTTGTTTATCTACGATAAACAGTCGCAAAAAACATTTGACAAATAACTTATCTTATGATATAATCGGTGTAAAGTGGTGAAAAAGGCGCTAAAACAGAATTTTACAAGAAAGGAGCGGTCGCATTTATGAAAAAAATACTCTGCGTAGTACTTATCGCGCTTATGGTCATTCAGCCGTGCGCAGGTCTTGCTTATGCAAATGAAGTGAATACAGTCGAGACCACCGAGGAAGAGTTCGTTCCGATGCAGCTCAGCTCCTTTGGTCTTGAAATGATAAAATCCTTTGAGGGCTTTGACGTTTATCCGTACTGGGATTACAGCCAGTGGACCGTCGGATACGGAACTTCCTGCGGAACTGATAAAAATACATATCCTTCTCAGTACGCAGACGGTATCACCGAGGTCGAGGCAACGGCTCTTATGCTTGAAAAAATGACATCGTACGTAAATGCGGTCAACAATTTCATCAAGAGCTACGAAATAAAGCTTAACCAGAATCAGTTTGATGCGCTCGTCAGCTTCTCCTATAACTGCGGAGCGTACGTGTGGAATAAAACGCTTGACGATTTCACTCTCAAGCGCCTTCTCGTTGAGGGCAACTGGAACGAGGGCGAAATAACCGAGGCCTTTCTTATGTGGGTCAAGGCAGGCGGTCAGGTATTGAACGCGCTCGTCAAGAGAAGAACTCGCGAGGCAGAGCTTTTCAATAGCGACCTTGATATTCAGGGTGAAAACGTGAAGCTTTATTTCGTTACCACGAATACGAGCGACCTTAACATCCGTCCAACTCCGGGATCGACCAAATATCTCGGCGCTGTCAAAAACACGATAATAATACCGGTTACCGAATTTTCAAGCGACGGAAAATGGGCGTTCACTCCATACGGCGCGTATTTCGGTTGGGTCAGTACGAGCTATATAAAGCCTATTGAGGACGCAACTCCGATCGGGGAGGATATGCTCGACGCCCAGGGCGTTAAATACACTCTCGGATCAGATTTCAAAACGATAATCGCAGGAGTTCCGGGCGGCGCAAACGGAAATGCGCTCTACGACGGACTCGGAGACGGAAACGTCTATCTCGGAAGATACGTGAAATGCGGAGACTACGTTTATCAGCTTTCCGCAATAGCAGAAAAGGCGTTTTACAACAACAAGGATATAAAGACTATCTACATTCCCGATAGCGTAAAAACCATTCCCGAAAGCGCGTTTGCAGGTTCATCTCTCCGGATGATATACTGCTCGGAGGGATCATACGCCGCGTCCTACGCCGACAGTCACGGAATTCCCCGTATGGAATACGCCTGCCGAAACGGACACACGTATAATAACGCGATATGGAAAATAGTACGTGAGGTAAGCTGCACACAGGACGGACTCGAGGGTCTTTGCTGTGATAACTGCGGTTACGTCAGCGACACGAGAGTATATAAAACGAAGCTCGGACACAAATATACCGAGGGCAAGTGGCAGACTGTGACCGCACTTGACTGCGTTACCGACCACGTTGAGGGCATTCTTTGCGAAAACTGCAAAGAGCCGAGAGAAACGAGAACGGTACAGAAGGCACCCGGACACAAATATACCGCAGGGCAGTACGTAACGGTCAGCAGCGCCGGCTGCGTAGAGGACGGACTCAGCGCGGTAATATGCTCGGTATGTGACACTCACGTTTCGACAAAGGTGATTCCTGCAACGGGTCATACGGCAGGGCAGTGGGAAACGGTTTCGGTCGTTGGCTGTAAGGTTGACGGAATCAGAATAAAGAGCTGTACCGTATGCGGAGATATGGTTGACGAGGAGATAACTCCTGCGCGCCACACCTTTGATGCAAATAAATGGGAGCAGACTCTGGCGCCTACCTGTACCAAGGACGGTGAAAGCGCGGTTATTTGCAGCGTCTGCGGAGAAAAGGTTAAAACGAAGCCGATTTCGGCAACGGGACATAGCTTCGGAGAATGGTACGTCAAAACCTCGCCCACCTATCTCAAAGAGGGTGTTCTGAGGCGCGACTGCGGAAAATGTACCTTCAACGAGAATAAGTCGATAGCCGTACTCAAGACAGAAATAGTCCATAGCGGACTTTCGCTTGATAGTAGCAAAAAGATCCTCGGCGGAATAATTGTAAACACAAAGGTATCGGACGTTCTTGCTAAAATCGAGAATGCGTCCGACGTTAAGATAGTAAACAAGGACGGAAAGCGTCTTTTTGAGGACGATTTCATCGGCTCGGGATCGAGACTCGTTCTGTATGAAGGCTCAAGAGAGCTTCTTTCCTACTCGATAACGGTCAAGGGAGATGCGGACGGAAACGGACTTGCAAACGACTGGGACTGCATACTGCTCGGAAGATACCTTGCAGGCTGGGACGTCGATATCTGCCTCGAGGCACTCGACTTTGACAAAAACGGAGTCGTAAACGACTGGGACGAGATACTTTTCAGCCGCTATCTTGCAAGCTGGGATATAAAACTTTGGTAAAACTCGTTGACAAAACGAAAAAAAGACTGTATAATTATAGGGTTAATAAAGATACCCGTTAAAGAAAGGCATTAAAAATGGCAAAGGATAATAAGAAGGCGGTGTCCGAAATTACCGCAATGGACGTTGATTTCGCACAGTGGTACACCGACGTTGTAAAAAAGGCAGAGCTTGTAGATTATTCGGGAGTTAAGGGCTGTATGATCATTCGCCCTTACGGATACGCTATCTGGGAGAATATACAGAGCGATCTTGACAGACGCTTCAAGGAGCTTGGTCACGAGAACGTATATATGCCCATGTTCATTCCCGAAAGCCTGCTTCAGAAGGAAAAGGATCACGTTGCGGGATTTGCTCCCGAGTGCGCGATAGTCACTATCGGAGGACAGAACACTCTTTCCGAGCGTCTCATCGTCCGCCCGACCTCTGAGACTCTTTTCTGCGATCACTATAAGAACATAATTCACTCTTACCGCGACCTCCCCAAGCTTTATAACCAGTGGTGCAGCGTTGTAAGATGGGAAAAGACTACCCGTCCCTTCCTCCGTACCTCCGAGTTCCTCTGGCAGGAGGGCCACACTATGCACGCTACCGAGGACGAGGCAAGAGAAGAGACCCTTCAGATGCTTAAATGCTACGAGGACTTTTACAGAGAAACTCTCGCTATCCCTGCTATCTGCGGTAAAAAGACCGATAAGGAAAAGTTTGCAGGCGCAGTCGAGACCTACACTATCGAGCCTATGATGCACAACGGCGTTGCGCTTCAGGGCGGAACCTCTCACTATTTCGGAGACGGCTTTGCAAAGGCGTTCGACATCACCTTCACCGATAAGGAAAACAAGGTTTGCTATCCGCATCAGACCTCGTGGGGCGTTTCTACGAGAATGATCGGTGCTATAATCATGACCCACGGAGACGATAACGGACTTATCCTTCCTCCGAAGGTAGCTCCCGTTCAGGTCGTGATGATCCCGGTTGCACAGCACAAGCCCGGAGTACTTGAAAAGGCAGACGAGATAAAGAGACTTCTCGCAAAGAATTTCAGAGTAAAGCTCGACGATTCGGACAACTCCGCAGGCTGGAAGTTCAGCGAATATGAGATGAAGGGCGTGCCCGTACGTCTCGAGATCGGTCCTCGCGACATCGAGAACAATTCCTGCGTGCTCGTTTCCCGTGTTACCGGCGAAAAGACCTTCGTTTCGCTTGATAACGTTGTTGAAGAGGTCGGCAAGATGCTTGAAAAGGTACACAGCGAGCTTTACAACAGAGCGCTTGAAAACCTTAAGAACAAGCTGTCCACCGCTCATAACTACGACGAGTTCCTTGATATTGCCGAGAATCGTCCCGGATTTATCCGCGCTATGTGGTGTGGTGATTCCGAGTGCGAGGATAAGCTCAAGGAGGTCACGGGCGGCGTTAAGTCGAGATGTATTCCCTTTGAGGAAGAGAGTGTTTCGGACACCTGCGTATGCTGCGGAAAGAAAGCAAAGCACATGGTAGTCTGGGGCAGACAGTATTAAAATAAAATTCATATATAAATTAGGAGAAAATATTGCGTTTTCTCCTTTTTTATGTTATAATGGGGTCGTAGGAGGCACTTTGTCTCGATAATTTAACGATTTTACCCTTTGGAGTGATATATATGAATAAAAACGGAAGTTTTTTGAAAAAAACGGTCTGCATACTGCTTCTTGCATCTCTTCTTACCCTCTCACTTGCTTCGTGCGAGGGCGAGTCGGCGTATGAGATAGCCGTCAGAAACGGCTTTGAGGGGAGCGAGTCCGAATGGCTCGAAAGCCTTGTCGGGAAAAACGGAAAAGACGGCAAGGACGGTCTTGACGGACAAAACGGCGCGGACGGAGCAGACGGAGAAAACGGAAAAGACGGAGAAAACGGCAAGGACGGTATGGACGGCAGCTCAGCAAGCGGAGACGCGTCAAGCGCGGCGGCATACGCTATCCGATCGGCGGTCAGCGTTTTCTGTAAATTCAAGAAGCATCAGTACGCAGGATACGGAAAGGATCCGATAATCACCGAGGATACGGGCAACGGATCGGGTATAATATACCGCCTCGACAAGGAAAACGGAGACGCGTACGTGGTTACGAATTATCACGTTATCCACGATAGCGATTGCATCTCGCCAAACGGGATCAGCGAGGATATAAGCCTCTATCTTTACGGACTTCAGTACAAGGAAATGGCGCTCAAGGCGACCTTTATCGGCGGAAGCGCGACCTACGATCTCGCGGTACTTAAAATAGAAAACAGCGATATGCTTAAAAATTCGGACGCGGCGGCAATCACGCTTGCCAACTCGGACGAGGTATCGGTCGGATCGCTCGCTATTGCGATAGGAAATCCCAACAGTGACGGAATATCGGTCACGTCGGGAATTATCAGCGTTGATTCCGAAACGGTCAAAATGAACATAGGCACCGGAAACGGAAGCGTTGATATGCGCCTTATGCGTATGGATACTCCTGTCAACCACGGAAGCAGCGGTTGCGGACTTTTCGATTCAAGAGGCAGACTTATCGGGGTTGTCAACGCAAAGCGCGAGGCTGACGGAATTGAAAACGTCGGATACGCGATCCCTTCAAATATCGTTTACTCGGTAAGCGAAAACGTGATAAACAACTACGAAAGATCGTCGAGAAGCGGACTTTACAAGGCGATGCTCGGCGTTATGATAAAGACGACTGACGTGTGCTCGGTTTACGATCCGTCGAGCGGCAAGATCTCTATACGCGAGAGCGTTATCATATCCGAGGTGACGGCAGGCTCTGTCTCGGACGGTGTTTTTTCGGTTGGCGACCGAATCGTTTCAATATCGTGTAACGGCATCACCCGCGAGGTAAACAGACGCTTTTCTGCGACCGAGTTCGTGATGTCTCTCGGTGAGGGAGACGAGGTCACCTTCAAGGTCGAAAGAAACGGATCTGTTCTTGAACTTAAAATGACGCTTGACGCGAGCATCTTCTCGCGAATTGCGTAAGATATTTAATGCAAAACCTACTTGCTTTTTAATTTTCGGAGGTTTTTATGAAAAAATTTGTTAAAAGCTTGATCGTTACTATGCTTGTGTTTGTGATCGCGGTATCCGCTATCTCGTGCAACGCACCCGAGGAGACTCCTCTCCCCGAGCCGCCCCTTCCTCAGCCCGATGAAAATCCGGTCAACGTAACCCTTGCGGACGGCGCAACGACGGCAGATAATACCGCAATGCTCTCGATCTCGGGAGATACGGTCACTATCAACACCCCCGGCACCTATAAGTTTACGGGAAGCCTTACAAACGGACAGATCATCGTTGATACCTTTAATAAGGGCGACGTTTTCCTCGTTCTCTCGGGCATAAACGTCCATTGTGAAAACAGCTCGCCTATCTACTGTAAGCAGGCGAAGAACCTTTATATAGTCCTTGAAAAGGATACCCAGAACTACGTTTCCGACGGCAACAGCTACGTTTTCGAGCCCGGTCTTGACGAGCCCGACGCAACCGTATTTTCGAAGGACGACCTCTTCATTATGGGCGAGGGAAGCCTTATAGTTGACGCAAACTATAACGACGGAATCACGGGCAAGGATGACGTTAATATCGAGAATGGCAATATCACCGTTGACTCTGTAAATCACGGAATCAAGGGCAAGGATTCGCTCGAGATAAAGGGCGGCGTTGTTAATATCAACGCGCTCGGCGACGGACTCAAATCCACGCAGGATAACGATGCAACCCTCGGATTTGTTGAGATCAAGGGCGGAAGCATCACTATCACCGCGGGCGACGAGGGTATTCAGGCATATACCCAGGTGCTTATCAAAGGTGGAGATATCAGCGTAAACAGCGCCAAGTCGGGAGTTAAGTCGGAGACTGTTATCACGGTCAGCGGCGGCAATCTCGCGATAACGAGCTATGACGACGCATTCTCGTCGAGCAAGGTTGAGGGTAGCGCAGATGCAAACGTCACCTTCAACGGAAATAAATACAGCTTTTAAGTAAAGACAAAGGTCAAGGAGACAAAACGTGAAAATTCTTATGATTCCTTCGTGGTATTGCACGAAGTCGGCGCCGATACTCGGCTCGTTCTATAAGGAGCAGGCGGAGGAGCTTGCGGCGCGCGGTCATGACGTTGCCGTTCTGTATGCAACTGTCGGAAGCAGCTTTTCTTCGTCCGACTACGGCATTACGCACGAGGTCGTGAACGGAGTGAACACATATACGTACGTTCGCCCGAATCTCACCCCTGCATTTGAGAGAGGACGCGCATTCCAGAGAACTCTTATGCTGAAAAGACTCTACAAAATGCTCGTTTCGGAGTGGGGAAAACCCGACGTTGTCAATCTTCGCTCGTCGCTTCAAGGATACGAGGCGATAGCCCTTTGCAAGAAATATAAGCTTCCGCTCTTCTTTATGGAGCACTCGTCCTTCGTTGTGACCGAAGGACCAAAGAGCGCGGCGGTCAAGCGTCTTAAGGCGGTCATGAAGGCGTCGAAGGTCAACGCTTGCGTCAGCTCGGTGCTTATGGAGGTTATGAAGCCCTTTGACGAGTCCACCAGAATAATTCCCGATTTTGTTGACGAGCGCCGCTTCTATATCGGCGAAAAGACCGAAAACACCGATACTTTCGTCTTTGCCGCGATGGGACAGCTCAGACATATCAAGGGTCACGATACTCTTATCAAGGCGTTTGCGAGACTCAGAGAGCTCACCGAGCGCAAGGTTGCTCTCAAGATCGCCGGAACGGGAGGACTTCGCGAATATCTTCAGGGCGTCATAGACGAAAATGCGCTCGGCGACAGCTGTCAGC
This sequence comes from Eubacteriales bacterium, assembly GCA_045535095.1. Classification (GTDB taxonomy): domain Bacteria; phylum Bacillota; class Clostridia; order Oscillospirales; family CAG-272; genus SIG672. Next base: position 44,772 of record JAZSKY010000058.1, read on the forward strand.
TTGTCGGATCTGTTCCGAGAGACGACGTTGTTAAGTTTATGAACAACTGCGACTGCTTCGTGTGTTCGTCGAGAACAGAGATGCTCTCGTGCGTGCTTCACGAATGCGCCGCTTGCGGCGTACCCGCCATCGCTACCTCTTGCGGAGGACCGCGCGACATTATCACTCAGGAGAGCGGCGTGCTCGTTCCTGTTGATAACGTTGAGGAAATGGCACAGGCAATGCTTCGTATGATGGACGAGGCGCAAAATTACGATAGAGAGCTCATAAGAGAGAAGATCGTTGAGCGCTTCGGTAGAGACGAGGTCTGCCGCCGTCTCGCAAAGGCGTGCGAGGATGCAGCTTGCGCGGAGAAATAACTGTAAACAACTTGCTTTTCAATATATAAATTGCATTTTTGCGATATTACAGGGGTAAAATGGGATCTGAAACTTTTATGGTCAGAAAAGATCTGCGGCTTTGGTATGACAGAGAAGCTCCGTACGGTAATGAAAATGTCTCGAAGGCGTACGCGGCAACGCAGGAATATCGCGACGTCGAGGACGACGGCTGGGAAAAATGGTCGCTTCCGCTCGGCAACGGCTATTCGGGAATAAACGTTTTCGGGAGAGCCGAGGAATCCCTCGTCGGTATATCACCGTTTCCAACTGATACTCGAAAGGTCACACTGCAAAAAGATCCGCTTCCACGATCTTCGCCACACCTTCGCTACGATGGCACTCGAAAACGGCATGGATATTAAAACACTCTCCGCTATGATAGGCCACATCAGCGCCGAAACCACCTTAAACATCTACAGCCACATCACCGACACCATGCAACAGCAGGCGGCGGTGAGGATAGACCGAGAGATCGGTGGCACAAACGCAGAGATGCCCGAACCGCCGCCTCCCAAGGTGAGTGCAGAGCCATGCCCTGAAAACGCCACAGAAGCGGTTTTTGAGCCGTACAAGCCCAGGATAAGAAAGAGTGGAACGGGTTGCGTTTATCAGATAAACGATACACTGTGGGAAGGAAGCTTCTATCCGAGAATGCCCGATGGTAAGCGAAAGAAATTCAACGTATATGCCAAGACGAGAGAAGAATGCGAGAAAGAACTTGATAAGATGATAGACGAAAAGAAAAAGGAAATAGCTAGACTCAAGAAGAATGCTAAAACGGCATAACAGTAGGGGTGACCAAAGCGGTCACCCCTCAAGAATTGCGGTGCTGTAGGCAAAGAAAAAAGAAGTATTGAATTCTCTATGTTTTTATGGTATAATTTATATTGTATAAAGCGATTTTATGGAGGTAGCAAATATGTCAAACGAACGCTGGGAATCACCATTTCCGCATACAATCCCATACTTGCTGTTTATAAAGCATTTTACTGAACTTAACGATATTTATTGGGCACATGTCCCTGCCAAGAACACTATCGAAAAGAAGGCTTTCGAATTCTTAAAAAATAAAGAGGCTGATCCAAAGGGATACTTTTTAATACGAGATGAGGATGACCGAAAATTACCTTCAACTTATCAGGAATGGAAAAATAATTATCGCAATTTTGATGTTTATACGCGACTTAACATGCTAATGCTACTAAGTTCTTGCTTAGAAACTTATTTGCGTACTATCATTTCGTTTGCGTTCGAATCAAAACCTGGGGTCATTATTGATTCTCCCGATTCCAAAGATGGCGTTTTTCTGCTAAAAACAAAAAGCAGCTATGGTGATTTGGGTTCACCAGATTATAAATTTGGAGTTCAGGTAGAGTCTATATGCACAGGACAGTGGCAGACCAGAATTGCTAATTTTAACAAATATTTTGGATCTTTTCCAATAAATGATGCAGATGTACTGCAAATTGATGAAATGCGTCGAAAACGCAATTCTATTGGTCATTATCTTGGCCGAAATAAAGATAGCTATGAAGCACCGTTGTCTTTCTTTCCCGAACCAATAGAACCATTATCTCATGACAAATTATTAAAATATTTTAAACTGGTGCACAGGGTTGTTACGGATCTGGATACGTATTTAAAAGATAACTTTTTGGGATCATACGATATAGTGAAGTACTATTTTCAGTGTGTGGAAAAAGGTATTATTTCTGGTAAGAATGTAGGCGACCACTCACGAGAGCTTCGCAAATTGATGGGGTCTCTTGGGATGAGAATAGTAAATTCTAACTACTATCGTAACTTGGTGTCATACATATCGCTAACCGATGAAAAGAACGCGTTTATATACGGTAAACGCGCAAGCGCTAAAATCATTAAGGATCGATTGAAAGAAAAGGGCATCACGTTAAAGCTAAATAACAAAACAATTGTTTTCAGTGATCGTATTTTTTCTACATTGATCAATTATTTTAAGATAAAAACAAATTCTGAATTTTGTGAGAAAAGAGGAATTGACAAATACGAATTGTTCTTCTCAGAAAAAGCGATTAAATTTGTAATTGAAAAAATTGTTGAAAATCCAAGTATTTTAGAGGAGATCAATAAAACAAATTCATAATTGAAGAGTTATTAAGAGGTGGAAAAACTATGAATTCAAATCGCGCAATTATATCATCTATTCAAGAGTTATTGGACAAGCTAGACGAAATATGTAGTGATACTGAATATACATATTTATACAGAGGTCATTCGAAAAACACATATGAATTGATGCCGGGGCTTTTTCGCCCGGGTGCACCTATCAATAAAGAGTATGAACTTTGTCAAAAAATATATCGAGAATATCCACATGAATTTGAAAACTATTCCAGACTACAGAAATTGATTAAAATGCAGCATTATGGTGTTCCAACAAGACTTTTAGATTTTTCCATGAATCCGCTAATCGCACTGTATTTTGCTGTGACAGATAATATGCAAGATGATGGTGAGTTTATAATTTACAAAGTGAATAATAAATGGGTCAAATATGAAGATTGCTCCAAAGTTAACGCTATTGCATGTTTTAGTTACATGAGACAAGATGCAATAGATAATTTGCTAAAATATTGTGATAACAATCTAGAAAAGGTTGTAAGCGATACCAAGGCAGAATTACAAGCAAAGGGTATTTATGGTAAAATATTTGATAGACAAGACGAAAATTATGGCGCAAATAATTTTATTCGCATGTTAGAGGAGGAGAATATTAGTGGCAATTTTTGTTGGAAAAACCTCTTAAATCCCATGGTTTTTCTCGCAAATAAAACATTCGATCGAGCTAGTGTACAAGACAGTGCTTTTGTAATTTTTGGCTCCCCCAAGAATCAAATAAGAACTAGAGCAGAAAAAAAGATTTATTTGGAAAGAATAAATATTCCTTCTAATTGCAAAGAAAAAATATTGAAGCATTTGCGTTTAATAAGAGTGAGTGATTCGACAGTTTATCCAAGTTTGGCAAGCAGAGTAAATGATATGCTTGGCAAAAAGGCAAGTTGGGGGAAATATGTTGAAGGTTAAAATTTGAATTTGCAATTTTTATTTCTTAGCATACAGTAATTTTAATGTAATTTTCTAAGTTTATAGATAATTTGTATCATACCGTCGAACAAGCTATACTTTTTGATTTATTACGTTTTCGATTGAAAGATTCGATCTTTAAACAAGTCAAGGCACATAACTGATAACTCCTTTGCTTTTTTGATGCGGTTTTCTAAGCTGCATCTATTATAGCAAAGGAGTATATTTTTATGTATGTGTCCATAGCATCTTGCACCATGATTCTTTCGGTAGTTTCCATATAATTAAAAGTCGAGCTTGAACAAAAAAGTTCAAACTCGACAGTTGTGGTCGCCCACATGCAACTTTATCCGAACACGGAATGTCCGTAAAGAGCACTGTTTTTGAGCCGTAGCCGAAGTTTAATGTAAGTAAAAATCGGTCATTGTATAGGAAAACTGTATTGACGAAAACATCAATAAGTTGTCTGCGTTCCTCAAGGCGCGTCAGATCAAAGTTTCGCATATAGCGGAACCAAGCCCAAAGCTCGTCCTCGGTTCGCAAAGGGTGCTTCATATTTTCGATCAAGATCTTGTCTTCCAATTCACGCTTGGTAACCTCCAACGTCTCAAGGCGTTGCTTGGTGGACGGTGTGATGATACCTTGCTCAATAGCCGCTATTAGATTATCAATAGAGCGTTGCGTATCAGTGAGGCTCTTTTCAAGATATGGAATGACTGTGTTTTCTTGCTGCTGATACTCCAAATATTTGTACACCACATCTCCTATGAAAACA
>JAZSKY010000064.1:0-53549 GCA_045535095.1 Eubacteriales bacterium
AGGTTCTGTAAGAAAGAAAGGCAAGAAGTGGTACTACCGCTTTTATGTAGAAGATGAGACCTGCAGTCAGGTACAGCGAGAGTACGCAGGTACGGAAAGCAAGAGCGAAACCGAGGCTCTGCTCCGTAAAGCAATGGAAGACTACGAGGCAAAGAAATTCGTAGCGAAATCTGAAAACGCAACGGTGGGTATGCTGCTGGATATGTGGGTAGAGGAAGAACTGAAGCCCGGCAATCTGAGCAACGGCACGGTAATGTCCTATCAAGGAACAGTCAACCGCATCAAGCAATTTCCCATCAGCAATCGAAAACTGAAAAGTGTGACAGCCGACCATCTGCAGGCGTTCATGGATCAGCTCAGCTTCGGCGGAGTAAATCCGGACGGCACGACAGCGAAGCCACTCAGCAAGGGTTACTTGCGATTGTTCTCCGCCGTTCTGCAGGGAGCGTTCCGCTTTGCAGTATTTCCCAAGCGTATGATTTCCTTCAACCCAATGCAGTACGTCGTATGGCGCGGCAAAAAGGATGATTACGAGCTGTTCTCGGAGGATAACGGAGACGTTGCTACCATACCGACGCTGACTCACGAAATGTATCTGAAGCTTGAGTATTTTCTGAAAGCGAAGGATAACCCCGCACTGCTCCCCATACAGATCGCATACTACACCGGACTTCGCATCGGTGAGGTCTGCGGACTGACTTGGCAAGACGTAAATCTTGAAAAGCAGTACCTTACAGTACGCCGCAGTATGCGCTACAACGGTGCAAGGCACAAAACGGAGATAGGGGCTACCAAGCGCAGGAAAGTCCGCACGGTGGATTTCTGTGACACCCTGGCAGAGATTCTGCGAGCAGCTAAGCTTGAACAGCACAAAAACCGATTCAAATATGGCGAGCTATTCTGCCTCAACTACTACACTGAGGTTAAGGAGAAAGACCGTACATACTACGAGGTCTATACGCTTCCGAGAAACGAGAAGGTTCCCGAGGGATACAAGGAGATATCCTTTGTGTGTCTCAGACCTGACGGAGCGTATGAATCGCCAAGCACCATCGGTATTATGTGCAAACGGGCAAGCAAAAAGGTAGAGGGTTTGGAGGGGTTCCATTTCCACCAACTGCGCCACACATTCACAAGCAATCTGCTCTCTAACGGAGCACCGCCGAAGGATGTGCAGGAGCTTTTAGGTCACTCTGATGTCAGTACCACGATGAATGTCTACGCTCACTCTACAAGAGAGGCGAAGCGTACTTCCGCACGACTGCTCGATAAGGTAGTTAGCGGTTGAATATAAAAAGTTTCCCTTATTTTCGCTCATAAGGGCAAAAACAAGGGAAAATACATAACAGTTGAGTTTGTAACAGGCGAAAAAACCAGTAATATCAAGGGTTTTTAGAGTATAGGACAGTTAATGTCTGATAAAAAATAATTTATCGAACTGATTGCATTATACCATAACCCACCAAAAAAATCAACTCTTGACACAGTAAAAAAATTGTGCTACAATACACTAAAGGGCAACACTATGAAACTTTGGAGGATATAACTATGGAAAAGAAGCTTTACAGATCTAAAATCGATAAAAAACTCTGCGGAGTATGTGGCGGAATCGCTGAATATTTAGAAATAGACTCAACGATTGTGCGTCTGCTTTGGATTCTCGGCTCGCTTTTTGTTGGCGCGGGACTTCTCGCGTACATCGTTGCGGCTATCATTATGCCCGTGAAGCCCGCGGATGTTGAATAACTACACCCACCTTCTCAAAAAGGAAAAGATCAATATCCTTAGCGTGTAAAATCAAAACTGCCGACAACTGTCGGCAGTTTCATTTTATAATATTATTGACTTGTCCTGCAAGTTGTGATATAATCATAACGTTAAATTGTAAAAAGCGCCCGAAAGGAGCAAATATGAATTTCACCGAAATTGCAGAAAACAGACAGTCCTGCCGCTCGTATGATAATAGCCGCGAGGTCGAGGCGGAAAAGCTCGACAGAATTCTCGAGACCGCCCGTCTTTCGCCGTCCGCGTGTAACGGTCAGCCGTACGCGATAACGGTTTGCAGGGGAAAGGCGGCAGAAAAGGTCGCGCTCGCCACTCGCGGAATGGGACTCAATAAATTCGCAACCGACGCAAGGGTTGTGATAGTCATTTCGGAGAAGCCGTACGTTGCTTCAGCCGCTCTCGGCGCGCGTATGAAGAAAAACGATTACCGCTCTATCGACATCGGAATTTTGGCGGCGTACATCACCGCAGAGGCAACCGCGCAGGGACTCGGCAGCTGTATTCTCGGCTGGCTCGACGATGAGCCGATACGCAAAATATGCGGTGTTGACGGACAAATTCGTCTTGTAATAACACTCGGCTACCCGAAAGCCGACGATAAGCTTCGCACGAAAAAGCGCAAGGATATGAGCGACCTTGTGAACTTCGTGGAGTGAGCGGAAAGGGGATTTTAGAATGACAGAGCCCGAGGTAAGCCTTCGCGTAGCGATGCACTATATACAAAACGGTCTTACGTCAGAAAACGTAAAGGTTTCTATTGATGGCGCGCATATAATGATAAAAGAAAAGATGCAATTCGACATCGTCGGTTTTTTGCGCGAAAACGGATACGAAAAGCTTGAAAACGGCGATTTTTGGAGAGGTGAATACAAAAATGAAAAGTATTTACCTTGCATCGAGGTGAGCTCGGATAACAAAAACGGAGACGTTCGTGTTCGTCTGAATAATGGCAGCTTAGTTTACGTAGAATCTAAAAAGTTCAAGAGCGGAAACAGTGGCGAGTACCCAGCAATGCACGAGGCGATAGGGCAGGTCGTGACAGGCTGCCCGAAGGGAGCAATCCCCATAGTTGCCGTTCCGTATAACGATCAAAGCAAAAAGCTTTCAGATAAGTGGATCGAAAATGAGAATATCAAGGCGCTGGGAATTTGCTTTGCGCTTGTTTGCGAGAACGGCAAAGTTAAAATGATAGGAAACGGTGCAAAATAACACCATACCATAGGAGCAAAACGTTGAAAACCCAAAGAAACATTTTAATTGCATTTATATTAAACCTCGCATTCTCGGTTTTTGAGCTTTTCGGCGGTCTTTTTACGGGAAGCGTTGCCATTTTGTCGGACGCGCTTCACGACGTCGGCGATGCGGCAAGCATAGGAATATCCTATTTCCTTGAAAAGAAAAGCACGAAGCGTCCCGACGAAAAGCACACCTACGGATATGCGAGATATTCGGTTATAGGAAGCGTTATCACCACACTTATACTGATAGTCGGCTCAATAGCAGTTATATGGAGCGCTATCGGACGAATCGTCACGCCCACCGAGATAAATTACGACGGAATGATCGTTTTCGCGCTCGTTGGCGTTTTAGTCAACCTTTGCGCGGCGTTTCTCACACGCGGCAAGGACTCGCTGAATCAGAAGGCGGTAAATCTCCACATGCTTGAGGATGTCCTCGGCTGGATAGTAGTCCTTATCGGCGCTATCGTTATGCGCTTTACCGATATTTCGATAATCGACCCCGCGATGTCTATCGGAGTTGCGGTGTTCGTTTTGATAAACGCGCTCGGAAATATGAAGGAGGCGCTCGATCTCTTCCTTGAAAAGACTCCGCACGGTCTTGACGTTGCAGAGCTTCGCGAGCATCTTCTCGAAATAGACGGAGTTATCGACGTTCACCATATCCACCTCTGGAGTATGGACGGACAGACGAGCTTTGCCACGATGCACGTTGTTACCGCGTCCGATCCTTGCGAGATAAAATCGAAGGTGAGAAAAGAGCTGTCCGAACACGGAATTTCGCACGCGACACTTGAAATCGAGGGCGAAAACGAGAACTGCGAGGATAAAGAATGCCACGTGACGCCGAGCGGCGAGGCGGGACACAACCACCACCATCACCATCATCACCATCACTAATAAAAGGAAATAAAGTTATGCTGAAATTTATTTGCTACCCCAAATGCACCACCTGTCAGAGAGCAAAGAGCTATCTTGACGAGATGGGCGCGAGCTACGTTCTCCGCGATATAAAAAACGAAAAGCCTACACGCGCAGAGCTTGCCGAGTGGTACGAAAAAAGCGGACTTCCGATAAGAAAATTCTTCAACACGAGCGGACTTCTCTATAAGTCGCTCGATCTCAAAAACAAGCTCCCGAATATGACCGAGGACGAAATGCTCGATCTCCTTTCTACCGACGGAATGCTTGTAAAGCGCCCTGTTTTAATAGGGGAGGACTTCGTCCTCGTCGGTTTTAAAGAGGACGCGTGGAATGGCGCGATAAAATAAAAACGCCCACTTGAAAAAGGTGCGTTAGTGTGATATAATATGCCCAAGGAAACAAAAAAGGAATTTGTACGGATATGAAAGAATTTGAAGCAGAGCGCGAGGAAAAATACGTCGATCCCGACGAGATAAAGCGCCCGACCACATTTCTTAAATGGATAGAAAATTTCTGGTATCACTATAAGTGGCACACGATAATAGGCGTCTTTTTGGCTGTCCTTTTGTCAACTATGATAGTTCAGCTCGTGCAGAGAGAAAAGTACGATATACGCATCGTATATTCGGGTGATTTCATTATGGACACCGAAAGCGAGGACGCAACTCTCCTCTCCGATTTTCCCGAAGCTATGGAGAAAATCTCAAGAGCCTTTGAGGAATTTATCAAGGAAGATATAAACGGCGACGGCAAGAAAAATGCGATAACTCACGGAGAATATCTCATCTCTCCCGAGCGCGAGGCGGAGCTTCATAAGGAGGCTCAGGACAAGAGCGTTGCCACAAATCAGCAGTGGGACTTTAATTACAGCGCAAGCGACCGCACCGAATCGACCGAAAACGTCGGAGTGCTTATCTCGACGGGCGAGGCGATAATCTGCCTTATGGACTCTTACAGCTACGCTACCTTCGGCTCGGACGGAGCGTTTGCCCGTCTTGAGGACGTCCTCGGCTACACACCCGAGGGAGCTATCGACGAGTGCGCGGTAAGGCTGAAGGACACCGCCTTCGGAAAATATTTCGAGGAGTCGTTCACCTCTCTCCCCGAGGACACCGTTCTGTGCATAAGAAGGAAGGCGACGGTCGGAGTCGGCCGCGACTTTGACGGGATATACGCCGCCCACGTTGAGGTGTTTAGAAGAGTCGTAGGATTTAGTTATTAAAGAAAAGAGCAAGAATGAAAGGATAAATCCCGTTCGTTCTTGCTCCTCTTTTGTTTGTCACGCCAAATTCACTCTTGCTTTTCGTTTATATAACCCTTCGGCGCGGCGTCAACTTCGCTGACTATAAAAGCGCTCTCGAGCAGAAATTCGGGCGTTTTCTCGATAGAGAGGAAAAAGTCCATAAACGCCGCAGTTGCGCATAAAATCAGAGACACGCCGAGCATACATATAAAAACGCGGAGCTTCTTCTCGTTTGCCGAGCCGCTGACGAATTTTCCTTTTGACATATAAACGCCCTCCTTTTCGGTATCGCTATATTATACGCTGCCGCTTGACGATTTATTACCAACGTTAAAGAAAAATATATTGAGCGCGTCAAAAAGTATTCTCGACAGCTCGGAAACAGCAGAGTCGCTGTCCTTCAGGGTGACGAAAAACTCGCTTCCTTTTTCAAGTACGGGAATCAGCGTTTCGGGATATTCCTCTATCCCCGCCTTTTCAAGCGCATCAATGACGAGCGTTGCGCTGTCAACGACCGTCGGTACACCGATAGCCATTACGGGAAAACCGACCGTCTCGGCGCTTATTCTTTTTCTGTGATTTCCTATTCCCGAGCCGGGCGAGATTCCCGTATCCGAAAGCTGAACTGTGCGCGCAAGACGGTCAAGTGATCGGGCGGCGAGCGCGTCTATCACTATAACGAGCGAGGGAGAGCAGTTTTCCGCCGCACCGCGGATAAGCTCAAGCGTCTCGATGCCCGTCTGAGCGAGGACTCCGGGCGATATGGCGGCAACCGCAGGCGGATATTTTTCTCCGAGATGACGGGTCACGTTTATCCCGTCTGTGCAGAGCGGACCGAGCGAGTCGGAGGTTATGTTTCGGTTTCCGAGTCCTGCCACAAGCACCGAGCATACCCCGTCGGGGCACATACTCCCGGCAAGTCTTTTTATCTCGTCCGATACGGCGTTTGTGATGCGCTCTGCGTCGTTTTCGCCCTGATCCTCGCGCGAAGGAAAGCCGAGCGTAACGTAGCGACCTATCGCCTTGCCGAGTCGGGACGCGCCCCCGTTTGTCTTTATGTGAAGGCGCTGGACTGTGCAGAAGCCGAGATCTTCCTCGGTGTAGTCCACTCCGTCGAGCGAGGAGTCGGGTAGGGAAGAGCCCTCTGCGGCAAGGTCGGTGTGAACGTATTTTTTTGAGTGTTCTTTCATTTGAAACGCCCCTTTCGGTGTGCTTTGAGTGTCTTTATTACGATTATAATGCCCCGTTTTCTCACACTTGAAGCGCTTTTTTCGGAAAAAGCTTACCGTACGCCGTTTTTATTTGTTAAAATACACGAAAACGAGGGCGAAAAATTGTGCAAATGTCCAAACTAATGTAAACAATAAATTAACTTTGGAATATCCACTTGATAAATTGATTCTTTAGTGCTATAATACATTAGTAATATTATCGTCCGTCAGTGTTTCTTTTTGGAAACGTGTGGACGGCGGTCTTTAGGAGGAACATACTTTGAAAAGATTATTTGCGGTACTTTTATGTCTCGCTACTTTACTTACTATGCTTGCAGGCTGTAAGAAGCCTCAGGTAGTAGGCCCTACGATCAATATCTACATGGACGAGACGTATAGCTTCGATCCTGCTCTCGCGTATAACGATGCGGGCGCGGCACAGATGCTCTCTCTCGTTTACGAGGGTCTTTTCACACTTAACGAAAAGGGCAAGGTAAAGAAGGCTCTTTGCGACAGCTACAAGATCACCGAGGAAGACGGATACGAGACTCTCGTTATCACCCTTGACACCTCTTATTGGAGTGACGGTGTCGTTGTTGACGCGGCAGACTTCGTATATGCCTGGAATCGCATAATGAACCCCGAGTTCGAGTGCGAGGCTGCAACCCTTCTGTTCCCGGTTAAAAACGCGGTAGCAGTTAAGAACGGAGACATCAGTATCGACGATATAGGCTTCTATTCGACGAGTACGAACGAGATCACCATCGAGCTTGAAAAGGGCTACGATGCAGAGACCTTCCTTGCAAACCTTGCAAGCATCGCGCTCTCTCCTCTCCGTAAGGACGTTGTAAGAAGCGTTCAGGACGATTACAGCTGGAGCGCACTCGCGGCAGTTATGGTTGCAAACGGAGCGTTCTACGTAAAGGAATTCGATATGAAGAGCTTTGGCTCCGAGGAAGAACCGATCATCGTTCTCGAGCGTAACCAGTATTACAGAAGATCGCCCGATTCTGAGACCAAGATAGCAAAGTACGTAACTCCTTACAGACTTAACATTTTCGGCGTTACCGCAGAGCAGGCGTACGAGAAGTACAAGAGCGGCGAGTACGCATTCATCTCCGAGCTTCCTCTCGCAGAGCGTGCAGGACTTGCAGGAGACGTTGAGCTTTCCGACAATATGCACACCTACTCGTATATGTTCAATACAAGTAAGGAGATCTTTGCAGATGCAAAGGTAAGAAGAGCGCTTTCCATCGCGCTTGACAGAAATGCGATCAAGGACATCGTAGTTTTCGCTAAGGCGGCTGACTCGCTCACCTCCGAGATGACACGCGAGGACAAGAAGACCTCCTTCCACCGCTCGATAATCTCCACGTCGCCCGACATGGACACGGCAAAGCAGCTTATAAGCGAGGCAGGAGTTAAGGGCAAGTCCTTCACTCTCGCAGTATATGATGATCCGGTAGATATCGCAGTTGCTGAATACTGCGTTTCGGTATGGAAGGAGCTTGGAGTAAACGCAAGCTACAAGACCTACTCCAGCCGTATCGCAAACTACACCGAGCCTGCGCTCAAGACTGACGCTGACGGAAACAGATTCCAGACCACCGAGATTATTTATCAGGACGCTTGCTACGACAAGCTTACCGAGATCTATCGTTCGGGTGAGTTTGACGTTATTGCTGTCAACTACAATATGCTCACAACCGACCCGTTTGCAGTTCTCGCGCAGTTCTCTCCCAAGTATTCGGGCGGCGCGTACGACTTCTCGATAACCTCTGAGGAGTGGCCCTGTGTACCTCACACCAGCGGATACTCGAACCCCGAGTACGATGCGCTGATCGATGCCGCTCACGCAGCAGGAAGCTCTGCAGAGAGATATGAAAAGCTCCACAGAGCAGAGGAGATCCTCGTTAAGGAGGACGCAGTAGTTGTTCCTCTCTACTACGGTCAGACCGCATACCTCGTTGGCAAGAATATCAAGAACCTTGATGCAAATTACGGCGGAATTCTCGTATGGACCAAGGTAAAGGATAAGAGCTACGAGCCCACTGAAGAGGATTATATAGTAATCGAATAAAAGATGATCGGGTGAGTAGTCTCACCCGATTATTTTCCGTAAAAAATAAAAAGAAGGAGAACAAAATATGGTAGCGCCGCTTAAAAAGAAGGACGATATAAAGATATTCATTCTGTACCTTCTCCATAATTTGAATAAGCCCTTTGAATTTGAGGATATAAACGCGATAGTTATGCAGGACGGAGTTGTCGGCGGAATAGATTTCACCGAGTGCTTCGTTGAGCTTATCGACGCGGGCAATATAAAGGAATACACCGAAAACGGAAAAGCGCTTTACGTCATAAGCGATAGAGGTCGCCATATCGCAGAGAGCCTTCAGGGCGAAATACTCGGAGCGATAAGAGAGCGTGCTTTAAAGAGCGCACTGCGTTTTATTTCGCTCAAGGAGCGCGGCTCGGAGATAAAAACGCGCTTTGCTATAAGACCTGACGGCAAGTACGATCTCTGCTGTCAGATAATAGACGAGAGACAGCTTTCGCTTGAGATCAAGATAGTTGCAGATAACGTAAATCAGCTCGAGCTTATGCGCCATACCTTTGACGAGAAGCCTGAGATCGTTTATAGAGGCGTCCTTGCGATGCTCACAGGTCAGATAGACTATATTTTTAGTGAATAATGCACAAAAACACCCCCTTGCTTGTTGGTTAAATCTACAAAAGTGAGCAAAACAGTAAAATAAATATTAAATAAGTATTGACAATATATTAAAAGACAGCTATAATATATTTCGTATGATAACGTTGCGAAAAGTGTCATTTCAGATGCTCGCACCGGAGGATTATTTTGGAAGAAAATCTCTTAAAACTCATAAACGGAGTAAAAGAAGGAAAAGATCCTTCGTTTTCTGAGCTTTGCGAAGCGTTTTCTCCCCTTATGAGATCACAGGTAACGCGTATGTTCGGTGCGCAAAGTCCCGAATACGACGATAGACTGCAGGACGCGGCGATGGCACTGTACAGTGCGGCAGTCAGCTACGATACCTCTCAAAGTGACGTAACCTTTGGTCTCTATGCAAAGATATGCATAAGAAATTCGCTTATATCCATAAAGCGAAAAGAGAAGAAGAACGCAAAGAAAACCGCATCGTACGCTATTGCCGAAAAAAAGGCGGCGAGAGAGGCGGAAAGAGAAGCATCGCGTGAAAAGCTCGAGGAAAATGAAGAAATGCTGTCACAGCTTTCGTCGTACGAAAGAATGGTTCTGCTGCTTTACCTCAACGGACATTCCTATCGTGAAATCGGGTCTGCTCTTGAAAAAAGTGAAAAATCAGTAGAGAACGCGCTTTACAGAACGAGAAGTAAGCTCAAAAAGCGTCTCTGATCTTCACGTCTAATTTACGGTAGTGACGGCTTATGCCGAAGAATACACTATATATTCTAAGCCAGGTAAAAGGAGTAAAAACATGTACCAGGACATCACACTTAAGTGCGCAGAGTGCGGAGCAGATTTCGTGTTCACCGCAGGCGAGCAGGAATTCTACGCAGAGAAGGGCTTCAAGAACCAGCCCCAGAGATGCAAAGCATGCCGCGACGCAAGAAAGAATGCTGCAAAGCCCCAGAGAGAAATGTTTGAGGCAGTTTGCGCAGAGTGCGGAAAGGTAGCTAAGATTCCGTTCCAGCCCCCTAGTGACAGACCCGTATATTGCAGCGAGTGCTTCGCAGCAAGAAGAGCGGAGCAGTAATAGACTTTCTGCATACCGAGGGAAATAAAAAGCCTTTACTAAGACACGTCTTTTGATGTGTCTTTTCGGTTTTTTTGAGCAAATTGTCAAAAATATGACCTTTTCCTATATACAAAAGAAAAGTTATATGATATAATCAAAATGCAAAAGAATTTTTGAAAGGCGAAAAAATGAAAAACGACCGCAGAAGCAATAATAACGAAAGAAATAGAGATCACAAAAACACGAAGGGCGCAAGACGCGACTTTGACCGTCCGCGCACCTTTGAAAGAGAAGATGAGGAGAGCGCGTGCGAGGCGATATACGGCCGTAACGCAGTGCTTGAGCTTCTCAAAACCGATAGAGACATAGATAAAATATTCATACTCACGGGCGAGCGCGAGGGCTCTGTCAAGCTGATAGAATCAAAGGCGAGAGCGCGCGCAATTCCCGTAATAAACGCGCCTAAGGAAAAGCTCGACCGCATCGCAAACGGAGGCGTTCATCAGGGCGTTGCGGCATTCGTTTCCGAGGTGCAGTACGCCGATATAGACGATATTTTCGCACTTGCCGAGGAGCGCGGACACGCGCCCTTTATCGTGATCGCAGACGGGATCGAGGATCCCCATAACCTCGGCGCAATGATCCGCTGTGCGGACGTTGCGGGCGTGGACGGAATCATCATTCCCAAGCGCAGAAACGTAGCAGTCACCTCGACCGTTATGAAATCGTCGGCAGGCGCGGCACAGCACGTCAAGATGGTTCGCGTATCGAATATCGCAATGACTATCGACGCGCTTAAGAAAAGAGGCGTCTGGGTGTACGGTGCAGAGGCAGGCGGAAGTCCGCTCTACTCGACCGATATGACGGGCGCGGCAGCGTTTGTTTTCGGAAGCGAGGGAAGTGGAATTTCCCGTCTCGTTACCGAAAAGTGTGACTGCATAGTCTCGATACCTATGTACGGAAACGTCAACTCGCTTAACGTTTCGTGTGCTTCGGCAGTAGTTCTGTGCGAGGCGGCAAGACAGAGAGAAGCAAAGAAATAATCTTAAAGAAAAAATGACCGAAAGGAGGACATCTTCCGAATGAGCGACGAAAAAAAGAATAATAAAGGCACTCCCGAAAAGGAAAGCCCGTTTGTAAGCAGTAATAAGAAAAAGGAAGAGATCCTCGAAAAGCTGAGGTCTCATAATTACGGCGAATATTCTTCAGGTCCCGATATTCCAACCGGCGCTGAAAAGGACGGCGAAGCACCGAAAAAGCCGCCCCAGACTCCCCCTCGTAAGACCGAGAGCGTCATCTCGCAGATGCGAAAGAATTCGAGAGCGATCGGTGAAGCCGAGAAGGGCGCAGGAGTGTCGCGAGGCGCTCTTGTTGCCGCCTCGAAGGTCGCGCCTACTGCGACAGAGCAGGAGGAGACGAAGGAAACTGCGATCGCTGAAAAGGTCGATCTTAATAAGCCGCGTGACGACGGATACGATATAAGCCGCGTTTTCGGAATACCCGAGGCGGAGGAAAGCGCTCCCGAAGAGGAGGATATAGGCGAGGAGGTCTCCGAGCCTGACGAGTCCTTCGTTGCCGCAAAGGAATTTGCAAAGCTCAAAAGCGAATTTCTTGTCTGCCTGCCGAGACTATTTCTCTGTCTGATCTTTGCGCTCGGCACTCTGCTTTATGAGAACTTCGAGGTTCTCGGAATAAGAAATCCCGTCTTTATAAAGATAGACTCGGACGTTCGGATCGCCGCACTTGCAGGAATGCAGATGACGCTTTTTGCAGTGCTTATAATGATAAAGGAAATGTGGTACGGAACGAAAACTCTTCTGAAGCTCACGCCACAGCCCGAAAGCTTTTTACCCCTTCTTGCGGTATTTTTACTTGCATACGAGGCGCTTTCGCTCTTTACGGGGTATAAAGCGTTTGAATCGTTCAACTTTCTTCTGTTTGCGGCGTCGGTTTTCTGCCTGTCGTCGAAATGGCTCGATCTTTCAAGGCGACTTCACGCGCTGAAGGTCGTTTCCTCGAAATCGCTCAAATATTCGCTCGTGCGAATGAAGAAGAGCGAGTCCGCGCCCGAAAGAAGAGCGACATCGGGAATAATGGACCTCTCGGACGATGCTAAATATATCCGCGTGGTACGTAGCAAAAAAATCGTCGGATACCGCTCGCGCACCGAAGGAAAGATGGTCTATAAGCGCCTCTCGGGTGTTTTTATAGCCGCTTCGCTCGTTGCCGCCGCAGTGACCTTCGTTGCGGTCGGAAGGACTGCCGATTTCAATGAAAGCCTGCGCACGTCGCTGACCGTCTTTATGTTCGTTACCCCCTTTTCGCTCTATACGGTGTTCTCCTTCCCGCTTTATAAGGTGTCAAAGCGCGCGTCGAGATTCGGAGCAGCTGTCATCGGAGACGCCGCAAGCCTTGAATACTCCGCGCCTGCCTTCGTTACCTTTAACGATACCGACGTTTTCACAGAAAACAACGTCTGGCTTGACGAGATAGCAATGAAGGATAGCGAAAGCTTCTCCAAGGGACTTGCGTACGCATCGGTGATTTTTGCCCCGATAAACGGACCGCTCAACCGCCTTTTTGCAGGAGCGGCTGACTATGAGGTCACCACAGAAACGGTTGAATATACCGACATTTCTGACGACGGAATCGAGGCGGTCGTAAACCGCGAAAGAGTCCGTATCGGCCAGGCGTCCTACTTTGAAAAATACGGATATACCCTCGATGATGAGAGCGACGGAAACTACCGCATAATGTACGTTGAGATAGGAAACGTTATCGCGCTGGTAGTAAGGCTCGTTTATAATATTGATAAGGACTTTGAAAAGATCCTTATGAATCTGTATAAGAGCGGTATGGGTGTCGTTATCCGTACGAGCGACCCTAATATCAATATAAATATGATAGAATCTATAATCGGTACGGGACGTTTCCCCATAAAGGTACTGAAATACAGGACCGAGGGCGAAAAGGACGTCGTGCGCGAGAGTACGGGTGGCGGTATCGTCTCGAAGGGCAAGGTACGTCCCATGCTCGAAACTCTCTACCGATGCGACAGAGCAGGTGCGGTCATAAAGTCGGGACTCCTTCTTGAGATGGTTGCCTTCGGTATCGGACTTATCACGGTCTCGGTGCTCGGCGCACTCGGCGCACTCGGTGCGCTCAGCTCTGTCTACGTGGCTCTCTACCACGCATTCTGGTCGGCGCTTATTGCAGGTCTGACGATGCTGTTTGTCTAAAACTACGCATAAATGTCAAGATGACCTTTGAAAGCGGGGATAAAAAGGCTTCGAGCCCCTCTCGGTAGTCGGAACTCTTAGAGCCTTCACCTACGTTGATCCAAGCGCGGATACAACCCCTGCAGAATAAGATATTTCTTCATAGATCCCTGCCGTGACACGTCGCGTCAGGGATTTTTATGTAATATAGGGCATTTTTAGGGGGTGAAAAGGCGCAAATATTTCATTTTGTTAGGTGATTTTTTCATTTTGTGCCGTTTTTGAAAGGTGCGTACCCGATGCCTTTTGAGTTGTTTTGTTTAAAATATACAAAAAAACGGACTCCGCCCCGATAGATCACCCTCGAAAGTTGTCTATAATCCACAAAAAAAGAAACAAAAAGAAATGCGAACATCAGTTCTCTTTTTTCAGGCAAGGGGTTGAAAATGTTTTGCAGATGTGCTATAATAAACGCGTAAATAAAAGGTGCGAGACACCAAAAAGAAAAGGAGATAATTTTATGAAAAACTTGATTGTAAGAATCCTTTCGGTAGCCCTTATTCTCTGTATGGTTTTCTCTTTTGCGGCATGCAAGGAAGAAGCGGCAGAAGATCAGGGAACTACTCCCCCTCCTGCAACCGAAGATAAGGATTGGTTTGAAAAGGAAGAGGGCGAAACTCCCGGCACCGGCGAAGGCACTGGCGAAGGCGACACCACAGACGAGCCTTGCGTAGCTTGTATCGACGAAGACGGCGACCTCACCTGCGACGTATGCGGCGGCCCCGTTGAATCCGCCGAATGGACGTACGAGGGTATCGAATGGAACGTAACCCGCGGCAGAGCAATGATTACCAATATGTATCAGGTTGACGGAACCGAGTACACCTGGAAGGCAGACGGCGACGGAAAGACCTACGCTTGGCTTGCACAGGCTACCAAGTGGTCGTCCGACTACTCCTACGAGCCTTACGAGCTTGAGGCAGGAACTATCGAGGCAGTACTTAACGGCTCGAGCACCGGCGTTGTATTCGGCGCAACCGGACTTGACATTCCCCGTCCTAACTCGACAGGAAACATTCCCGTTACAAAGGGTAAGGACATATTCTTCTACTGTGTAGGATATTGGTCGGATAGCGGCACGTTCGGTCTCTACGTTGACGATAGCGACGAAGGATGGTCGGGCAAGCCCAAGACTATTAACGAGGTAACTATTACCGATATTATCCCGAACTTTGATCCGAGCGCAGATATCACTGTCAAGGTTGAGTTCACTGCGGCAGGAAAGGTTACCGTATGGCTTAACGGAACTCTCGTCTTTGAGGTTTTGGACTGCGAATACTTCGGTACCGAGTTCGGTATGCTCGTCGGCTCATGCTCGAACCTTGCAAAGGACGATAAGGCAGGTACTCTCAAGAGCTACACCTTCACCCCCGCAGATTAATACACATATACAAATACTATAATTAATTTTACACGCCGCCGAAACTATCTGTTTGCCTCGGCGGTGGCTTTTGTGACTTTTTAGGGGTAAATTCGCTGTTTTGCGTGTGTTTTTTGATGAAATTTCAAACTTTTAATATTTCGTTGTAATGCACAAAAAAGACGGGTAAGGGCAGAGACGCAGAGCCCTCCCATTTGTCTAAAATCTACAAAATAATCACCCGTTTTTCTCGCTTTGAAAAGGGCGTCAGACGGCGGACGACTTGAAAATACTTAAAAAATACTGTATAATAATACAGTAATCCAAAAAAGGTGTGTATCACCAAAAACCAAGGAGGTTTTTATGAAAAACTTAATTATCAGAATTCTTTCTGTCGCACTCATTTGCTGCATGGTATTCTCCTTTGCGGCGTGCAAGGACAAAGCAGCAGACGATCAGGGGACTACTCCTCCTACCGCAGGCGACACCAATACCGGCGACGATAACGGCGATTGGTTCGAAAAGGACGAGGGCACCGGCGAAGGCACCGGCGAAGGCGAAGGCGACACCACAGACGAGCCTTGCGTAGCATGTGTTGACGAAGACGGCGACCTCACCTGCGACGTATGTGGCGGCGAGGTTGAGCCCGAAGAGTGGGTTTACAACGGTATCGAATGGCAGATTACCCGTGGCGGCGGATGCTTCAAGCTCCAGTATCAGGTAAACGGAACCGAGTACCACGTAGTTGCTGACAACGCAGGCGATACCTACAACTGGCTTGCACAGGCTAACGAGTGGTCTGCAGACTACGCTTACGAGAACCTCGTACTTGAAGAGGGAACCATCGAGGCTAAGCTCACTACCCGCGTTAACACCGGTGTTGTATTCGGCGCTACCGGAATGGACCTTCCCAGAAACAGTGGTGACGTTCCCGCCGGAACTACCGCTCCCACCGTATCTAGCGGTAAGGACATATTCTACTACTACATTGGTATTAAACCCAAGGAAGGCAAATTCGGTCTCTACGTTGACGATACCGATGACAAGCTCACCCTTCCCGCGACTATCCAGGAAGTTACCATTACCGACATCATCCCCACCTTCGATATGAACGGCGAGATCACCATCAAGGTTGAGTTCACCAAGGCTGGCGCAGTTAAGATCTCTCTTAACGGCACTCAGATCTTCGACCTCACCGGATACGAGCCCTTCGGAACCGAGTTCGGTATGATGATAGCTAACGATAACGGATTTACCAAGCAGGAGCAGGTTTGCGAGCTTATCTCCTACACCTACGCACCTAAGGCATAATTAAAAACGAATTATCTATTTCGCCGAGAAAAGAGTCTCCCTCCTTTCTCGGCGAAATTCTTTTTGCAGATATTTCCGCGTGATACTTGATTTTTTTGTCGAAGGGTGTTATAATACTTATAAATAATCCGAAAAGAGGAAAAGTTATGAAAAAAACGGTAAAAATTTTATCACTTGTACTCGCACTCCTTATGCTTGCTATGGCAATGTTTGCCTGCAATTCTGATGCAGACGTCTCCGAGGATGAGGAAGAAAAGAAAGAAGAAAAATACGTAAACCTCTCTCCCGAGGGCGTTTACAACAAGATCTCCAAGGCAAAAGACGTAACCGTTACCTACGTTATGAAGAGTGAGGGCTTTGAGGAAAAGTCGGTCATCGTAAAGGATAACGATAACGTCAAGATAACCGAGTCGAGAGTCAGCGGCGACTACTCGAGAGAAGAGATCTGCTACGTAAACCTTTCCACAGACGATTACTATTTCACCGAGAGTGAAAAGTGGTTTTTTGAGAAGGACAGCGGAAAAGTTTATAACGTAAATAGCCTTATAAGTCTCTCGATGCTCGAGAACGAGTTCGGCACCTTCTTTGCAAAGGACAAGGCATTCGAGGCAGATAACTACACCCACTCGGGTGACACCTACACCTTCAAGAGCGACCTTATCGCCGAGATGTCCGGTAGTAGCCAATACACAATAAACTCGCTCTCTATGACGAGAAACGGCTCTGTATATACCTTTGTCGTTAATATCACCGCAAACGGTGAGACCGGTACTATGGAGCTGACCGTCAACTTCGGTGCAACCGAGGTTAAGTTCCCTGAGGGCGCTATCGAGCGCAGATACGAGGAATACACCGTAAATGTCAAGGATACAAACGGCAGCCCGATATATGACGCGTACGTAGGCGTTTATAGCGGCGAGGGAAACTACGAGAACGGCGCCTATACAAACGAAGAGGGTAAGGTGACCTTCAGCCTCCTCTACGGCGTAGATTACTACATAGAAATAAACTACTACGGAAACGACGTTCAGTACGAAATAGACGAGAAATATTACTTTGACGGCACGAGCGCAAATATCACCCTCGCTGAAAAGGTAAAGCCTATCTACAAGGTGACCTTGAAGGGCGCGGACGGAAAGATCATGTCTGACGCTCACATTACGATATACGAGACTACTGCATACGGAAACAGCTACTGGGATTGGTATTATACCGACGAAAACGGCTGCGTTGAGTTCCAGTGCGACGATCCGCACGATTTCTACGTTGTAATTGACGAGATCTACGGATATATGGTAGAGGAAAAATACTATTTTAACGGTACTGAGCCTCTTGAGATCGTGCTCGTTGAGAAGCCTGCATATAAGGTTACCATCAAGGATTCCGACGGAAATCTCGTTCCGGATATGAACGTTAATCTGTACGATGCAAGCAACAACTACATAGTGGGAGCAACCACCGACAGTGAGGGTCTTGCGAAGCTTGTAACCGAGCAGGAATACAATTTCGTTTTCGTTCAGGTTTATAACTACAGCGGCTATGACAAGTACATAATCGAGGACGCATATTCGTTCAGTAACGGCTCAAAGGAGCTCGAGATAGTTCTTACTCTTAAAGAGTCTATAACCGTACGCGTTATGAACACCGCGGGAGACGCTATTTATAACGTTCGCGTTTTCCTTCGTGACAAGAACGGATATTCTTGGGATTGGGAAAACTATTCCTACACTAATAGCGACGGATACGTAATGTTCTACGATTTTGATACGAGCAAAGAGTTTTACGTAACGATAGACAACGTTCCTTCCGTTTACAGCTACGAGGAATCGTACACGCTTGAAGGCAACACTCTGACTATCTATCTTTCTCCCAAAGCATAAATAAAACAAAAGACGGAATTTGAGTCAAACTCAAGTTCCGTCTTTATTTTTGCTTTTCAAGTCGCTTTTTCGCGAAAATGCCGAATTTTTCTTCTGCGAGGAAGAACGTGTTTCCGTATTCCTCCCACGAATATTTCGAGAGCGTCTTGTTTTTGAGTGCGAGATAGTCGGCGAGCTTCATCTCGCGAGAGAGCGTGACTATCATTTCCTCAACCTTGTCGGGATCCTCTGAAATTATGAGCGCATCCGTAACTCTGCCGAGCAGTATTCTTATCGACGAGCTTGAGAAACGCGATGCTCCCTTGAGGAGCTTTTTGAAGTTGTCTCTGTCCGAGGAGACAATGGCAAGCCACACTGCCGCCGAGATCGTTTCAACGTCCTTGTCGGTCGAGGAGAGACCGAGCAGCTTCATTCCGTACGTGCGCACGTATGTATCCTTCAGATTTTCAGAAGCCTTTTTCGTAAATTCCTTTGCAAGAGACATCGTAATATCGCCGATACCCCCGAGCGTTTCCTCGGTGTAAAGGACGGTCTCGGCAGAAAAGGGAAGCCTTGCGCCGCACATCTGCGCGACCCTTCTCATTTCAGAGAGAAGGGCAATAAGCTCGGAGTCCTTTGAGAAATAGCCATCTATTCTCTCGGAAAATGCCGAAAGCCAGACCTCATAGTCTCCTTTTCTCGACTCTGCAAAGCGCTCTCTGCATATTTCAAAGGTCGCTTTAAGAAATTCCCAGCTGTTTTGCGCGGGAAGGTCGCGGAGAGTCTTTTGGAATGCCTTCTGGAAGCACTTGCCGTAATATCCCTTTGAATACCACTTTTCAAGATACACTCTGAAATCGCCGACCGATTTGATCGACGATGCAACGAGCGCGGTGGAGATGTACTTCACTCCGCTTTCGTGCATAGAGGTAAGGAAGGCATCGTCAGACGATCTTGCGTCTCCGATCTCCTTTTTATAAACGTCGAAAACGAGACGCTTGTCGGCGGTCTGCGAGTAATGCTCGAGCACCTCAAGAAGCTCGCCGTTTTCGTTTTTAAGCGCGCCGACGACGTGCGAAACGATCGTCTCGCTGCTGTTTTTGTTAAGAAAATCCTTGAATTTCGTGTAAACGAAATTTGAGTGCGTTCTCTCGGAGATAGCACCGAATCGGCGCAGAGATGAAAGCAGAGAGAGTACGCAGGACGCCTCCTTTTCGCCGCGGATCATATAGCCGATAAGCACTCCGTACTCAAGCTCGCGCATTATGAAGGCGCAGAGTCCTGCCTCGGAGCTGAGCTTTCGTCCTTGCTCGAAAAGAAGGGTGACGAGAGCGCACCAAGGCGCAAAATCGCCGCTTATACGGCAATAGTCGTAGTATGCGTATATAACTCGTCTGTATATCATTTCGTCGAACTCGACGATGTCTATTATCTCGGAGACCGCCTGCGAGAAGGTGTTTTGCGAGGAACTGTCATATCTTATAGCGAAGGGAATAAGCTCGATAAGAAGGTCGGCGGAGCTTGACTCGGAAAGATCGTAAGCTCCTGCGAAAAGCAGACGGAAAACGAAGCTTCTCGTTGCGCTCTCTGCCATTGCGCCCTCAAAAACGGCGCGGTTTTCACTAAGATCGCGCAGTACGTGATTAAAGGTCGAGCGTCCGAATCCGTCCTCGGTGAGCATATCGAGCGCGTCTCTCGGCGCGACTCGTCCTCTTGCAAGGTCGCCAAGGATCTTGTAAAAGAGCTTATCCATTATGCGCTCGGGCGTCGAGTGGTAGGATGCAAGAAGCTCGTAAAGCTTGACCTTTGCCCTCGTGTCCGAATAGAAATCGAGATATTTTTCGATAACGCTGTCGAGCGTGCTTCTGCCGAACGTGATAAGAACGGGTCCGCCAAGCGCCTCACAAAGCTCAAGCTCGGAGATGGAGTCGTATATATCGGTACGGGCAAGGCGGTATATGAGGCATATATCGTCCGAATCTACAACGCCCTTCGTTTCAATATACGTGCCGATAAGGTCTCTCAAAACGCGCGCCTCGGCAGGACTGTTCAGCAGCAGATAGGTCATAAGACCCGAAAGCTGAAGCTTTGCAACTCTGTCCGAGAAAAGCTTGCTTTTCGTGTCGATAGAGATATGATCGCTGTCACTTGCGGAAAGCTCAAACGATCTCGCGCTTCCCAGCTTTTTGACGATCCTCTTTATTCTGAAGGGAGAGAGGTCGTTCTCGGAGAAGCGGCAGGTCGAAAATGACATAAGAGACACTATCTCCTGCGGAAGAAGGCTCTCCGCAGCGTGAAGCCAGAAGGCTATTTCGTCCTCTGTGCCGTTCATATATATATCAACGTCCTCGTGAATCGCGGCGAAAATGCAGTCGAGTATTCTCGAGAGAGTTGCCGCGCCCCTTGTCTTTACAAGCTCGGCGAGTGTTTCGAGACCGTCGTCATTTTCGTCTATCTCAACCGACGGGAGAGGTCTCTGCGTGTCGCACTGCAAAAGCTCGCGCGGAAGAATGTATTTCTTGAATTTCTGCGAGAGAAGGACTCCTGCAGGCGTGAGCGACTTGCTGTACGGGAATACGTATGCGTGTATAATGTAATTTCCCCATACGCTCAGGCGGTAGTCAACGCCGCAGTATGTGACCTTTGCGGCGCACATATTGCCCGAGGGGAGTATGAAAAATGTGTTATCTACGGGGAAAAGCGAGTCAATATCTCTCTGTACTGCGAAATGGAGTCCGCTGTCTCCTCTTGTGGGATAACCGAGCAGACGCGAGGTCTCCGCGAGCTTTTCGATAGTTTTGGCTGTCATTTCCTTTGGCGGACGGTAGGCAAGGCGCGTCATAATAGCGTTTGCGTCAATATCGTCTATTCCGTTTGATCTTGCGAAAACGTGATAGCCCTTTTTGTTTCCGTTTTCGTTCCACGAAAAGCATATAAGCTGCTTTAACTCCATTTTTGCGCCTCCTTTCTCCGTTTTTGGCACTATCCTTTATTATAACACACTTTTTATTTCTTTGCAAGGAAAAAATAATATTTTTGCTGATTTTTTGCAAGCCTTTGCAGCTCCACGCAAAAAACACCACCCGTGATTTCTCTGTTGTCCTTAACGGAGAAATTGTAGGCACAAAAATTTCGGCAGAGGAATTGTTTTCTCTGCCGATTTGTGTTATAATGGGGTTGGGTGATGGAAAATGGATAAAGAAAAGGAGTTGCCGCAAAGAAAAAGATTGCGCTTGAAAAATTTTGATTATAGCACTCCCGGGGCATATTTTGTAACGGTATGCACACATAACAGAAAATGCATGTTATCCCGTGTCGTAGGGGCGATTCACGAATCGCCCGAAATACAATTAACCGAATATGGCAAAATCGTAGATAGGTTGATCAATACTATTCCCCAGCAATCCTTAGCAACAATAGACAGATACGTTATTATGCCAAATCATATACATCTTGTTATTATGATTACTGATAGCGATGAATTGCGGGCGATTCGTGAATCGCCCCTACGAGGTCGTTCGATTATTTCGAAAACAATCGGGTATATAAAGATGAACGCTTCAAAAGAAATTCATAACAGATACGGAAACGAAATGGTATGGCAACGGGGATTTCACGATCACATCATTCGCAACCGAAACGATTACGAAAAAATATCCAAGTATATTTACGAAAATCCAATCATTTGGCAATATGATTGCTTTTATACAGAAGAATAAGGGGTATGGGCTTTGCCCGAGGCCTTTTGTAATACAAATGCGAAACTTGCGATAAAGAGGACAGAGAAACAAGATTTCGTAGGAGAGTGAGAGCTATATGAAAGTGAACTTTTATGAACAAGTTGATGATAAACTACTAAAATTTGCAGTTATCATTTCTCGACACAATGGACAATGGGTATTTTGTAAGCATAAAGACAGAAATACATATGAAATTCCCGGCGGACATAGAGAATTAAACGAAGAGATACTTCAAACAGCCAAGCGAGAGCTTTGTGAGGAAACAGGCGCATTACAATTTGATATATTCCCTATCTGCGTTTATTCTGTGACAGGAAAGAATAAGGTTAATCAGATAGGCGACGAAACCTACGGAATGTTATTTTTCGCAGATATTTATTCATTCGAAAATGAACTCCATAGTGAAATGGAAAGTATCTCTTTTTTTAATGACTTTCCCACAGAATGGACTTATCCGCTTATTCAACCTTTATTGATTCAAGAATATCTGCGACGTACCAATGCTAAGTGAATCACAATATATGGAATAACCTCGACAGATTTTCAAAGTCTGTCGAGGTTGCTCTTTGTTTGCCTGCGTATCGTTTTTTATCAATAGGGCGTGAGTTGAGTGATTTCTCCGATAAAAACACCACCCGAGATTCGGGTGGTGTGTCTTTTATTCCTTAACTATCGCAATTCCGAGATCGCGGTAAGCCGCCTCGTCAGCAGGTGCGGGGCACTGCGACATAGGCTCGGATGCGTTCTGTACCTTCGGGAAGGCAACGACGTCACGCAGACTGTCCGCGCCCGACATTACCATCGTGAGACGGTCAAGTCCCATACCCGATCCGCCGTGCGGAGGAGCGCCGTACTTGTACGCGTCAACGAGGAATCCGAACTTCGCGTTGATCTCTTCCTTGGTGAGACCGAGTGCGTCGAACATCTTCTCCTGAAGCTTCCAGTCGGTAATTCTGATAGATCCCGAAAGAAGCTCTGTTCCGTTGAGAACGAGGTCGTACGCCTTTGCGCGTACCGCACTGGGATCGCTTTCAAGCAGAGGGAGACATTCCTCCATAGGCATAGTGAAGGGGTGATGCATAGCGTCCCAATGCTCGGTCTCCTCGTTCCACTCGAAGAAGGGGAACTCGGTGATCCATACGAAATTGAACTTGTCGGGGATCATAGAAAGCTGCTTTGCTATCTTGAGACGGAGAGCGCCGAGAACGGGGAGAACTACGCGGTTCGAGTCTGCAACAACGAGAGCAACGTCTCCGCGGCGGCAGTCGATCCTTCCCATAATAGCGCCGAGAGTTTCCTCGGAAATGAACTTTGCAAACGAGCAGTTGGGTGTCTCGTCAACAAATCTGATGTAAGCAAGTCCCTTTGCGCCAATTCCTCTTGCGTGCTCGGTGAGCTTGTCTATCTCTTTTCTCGAGAGCTTTTCTGCGCCGCCCTTTACGACGATAGCGCGAACGCTTCCGCCGTTTGCAACCGCACCCTCGAATACTCCGAATCCGCAGGACTTAACAACGTCCGAGATGTCCTGAATTTCCATATCGAAACGGGTGTCTGGCTTGTCCGAGCCGTAGCGATCCATTGCCTCTGCGTAGGTCATACGGGGGAGGGGAAGCTCAAGCTTCACGCCGAGAATTTCGTCGAAAAGACGCGCCATAAGTCCCTCGTTGATCGCCATAACGTCCTCCTGCGTTGCAAAGGACATCTCAAGGTCGATCTGAGTGAACTCGGGCTGACGGTCAGCACGAAGGTCCTCGTCTCTGAAGCAGCGCGCAATCTGAATGTATCTGTCGTATCCTGCGATCATAAGAAGCTGCTTGTAGATCTGAGGCGACTGAGGGAGCGCGTAAACGCAGCCCTTGTGGATACGCGAGGGGACGAGATAGTCTCTTGCGCCCTCGGGTGTAGCCTTTATCATCATAGGTGTTTCTATCTCGGTAAAGTTGTTCGAGTAGAAATACTGACGCGCGATGCGTGTGATCTCGTGACGCATAAAGATATTCTTCTGAAGAGCGGGGCGGCGGAGGTCGAGATAGCGGTATTTAAGCGCGATCTCCTCGCCTGCGTTGTAGTTTTCACCGATCTCGAAGGGAAGGGTGTCCGCCTCGGAAAGAACCTTCATCGAGGTAACGAATATCTCGATCTCGCCCGTGGGAATGTTCTTGTTTACAGAAGAACGCGCACGGACTACACCCTTTGCAGAGAGAACGTACTCACTGCGGCAGGTGAACGCCTTATTAAACACTTCCTTGTCGGTAGCGTCGTCAAAAGCGAGCTGAACTACGCCACTCTTGTCGCGAAGGTCGATAAATATAAGACTTCCGAGGTCGCGGCGGCGCTGGATCCAACCGCAAACGGTAACCTCGCTTCCGATATCAAAGGGACGGAGGTCTCCGCAATATACACTTCTTTTATCGTCGTTTACAAAAAATTCTGCCAAAATATATCACTCCAAACACTTAAAAGATTTTTTAGTTGAAGAAATCAACGATCCTCTCGATCTCGATCTCCTGCTGAGTGCTGTCAGCCATACTGCGGAGCTGTGCTTTTCCGCTTTCAAGCTCGCTGTCACCGATAATTACGGTGTACTTTGCGCCGATCTTGTCGGCATATTTCATCTGCGCCTTGAGAGAGCGCGAAACGAGGTCGCACTCGGCGTAAATTCCCTTGTCGCGAAGCGCCGATGCAAGTCCTGATGCCTTAACGAGCGCCGCTTCACCCATAGATGCAAGGTAAACTGCGGGCGAGGTGTCCTTTTCGGGAACCTTTGCGGCAGGCAGGAGACGGGAAATTCCCATTCCGAAGCCGCAGGCGGGGGTGGCAGGACCGTCAAGCTCGCTGACGAGTCCGTCGTAGCGTCCGCCACCGCAAATAGTGGACTGCGCTCCGATAGAGCCGCAAACGAATTCAAATACCGTTCTCGTGTAGTAGTCGAGACCGCGCACGATAGACGGATCTATTTCGTACTGTATGCCCTTTGCGTCGAGGCACTTCTTCAAAAGCTCCATGTGAGACGCGCAGTCGTCACAGAGGTAATCGACTGTCTTGGGTGCGTTTTCCGAGAGCTTCTTGCATATCTCGCTCTTGCAGTCGAGAATTCTCATCGGATTCGTTTCAAGACGGGTCTTGCAGGTGTCACAAAGCTCGTCTCTGCACGATGCGAAGTACTCTTTAAGAGCGCTTCTGTGATTTCCGCGGCAGGCAGGACAGCCGATAGAGTTTATCTTCAGCGAAACGTCCTCGATGCCGAGATTTTTGATTATCGAATTTGCGAGCGCGATGATGTCTGCGTCTGCGCTTGCAGATGCGCTTCCGAAAAGCTCAACTCCGAACTGCTCGAACTCGCGGAATCTGCCTGCCTGAGGCGCTTCGTGACGGAAGCAGTTGATGATGTAATAGAGCTTTATCGGCATCGTGTCCGAAAATTTCTTGTTTTCTATAAGCGCACGCGCAACGCCTGCCGTACCCTCGGGGCGAAGGGTGAGAGATTCTCCGCTTCTGTCGGTGAAGGTGTACATCTCCTTCTGAACGACGTCGGTGGTGTTTCCTACTCCGCGCGAGAAAAGCTCGGTCGCTTCAAAGGTAGGGAAGCGTATTTCTCCAAAACCGTATTTTGCGGCAGTCTCGCGGCAAACGTTTTCAACGTACTGCCACTTTCCCGTAGCGTCGGGGAAAATATCGAGCGTGCCCTTTTGCTTTCTAATCATAAGGCTTTACTTGTATCCTTTCATATCATAGGTATTCATATTATTATAACAGATAAAAAATCGCTTTTCAACAGTTTTTTATAAAATTCCTGTCAAATATTGCAATTTTTACGGTTAGTCACCTCGGTGACGTGCAAAACACCGTCCTCGACCTTGAATTTTATCTCGTAAGACGAGTATTCAAGCCCGTATATTCTGTCCGCGCTTCGGTGATAAGCGGGACGCGGGTCGCCTTCAAGCGCCTCAATAAGAGCATCTCTTGACTCCTCGTTTATAAGAGACAGAAGCTCACTCGGGAAATCGACCTCCAGCTTGTATTCCTTTGCCTTGTCGGTGAAGCCGCCGAGCGCGTCGGAATGTGCGTCAACGTAAGGAAGATACGGCTTTATATCGTATATCGGACTGCCGTCCATAACGTCCGCGCCCGAAACGATAAGCACAATACCCTCACGCGTTTTTTCTATTCCCTCGAGCTTTACCACAGAGAGCGCAAGAGGGTTGGGTCTGTACGGTGCGCGCGTTGCGAAAACTCCGAGACGCTCGTTGCCGCCGAGACGGGGAGGGCGTACGGTGGGCGACCACTTTTCTCCGAAGGCCTCGGAAAATCCCCAGATGAGCCAAAGGTGCGAATACTGCTCGATTCCTCGCAGCGCTTCTGCGACTCTGTACTCAGGCTCGAAAACTATTTTTGATTTAAGCGATGCGGCAAGTCCGCTCTGACGCGGGAGTCCGAATTTCGTCGGAAAATCGTTTCTTATTTTCGCTATCGGACAAACTGTAAGTGAAAGGTCTTTTTCAGACATAATAAGCTCCAGAAGGGTTGATTTTCTGTATTTTAACATAAAAAAACGAATAATTCAATCGTATAAGCGTAAAATGTAAGAATTTTATAGGTTTATATAATAATTTTCCGTTGACATTTTTCAGTTTTTGGTATAATTAAAGTTGGGTATGTTCGTATATCCTAAAAAACGTTATGGAGAAAGCTATGAGAAAATTTTTATCTGTAATTTCACTTGTGCTGGTACTCACCTTCACCCTTGCGTGCTTTACAGCTTGTAAGGACGAGACGGTTGAAGGCACAGAACCCGAAAAAAGCGGTTTTGACATCAGCGAGTACAAGATCGTTCGTTCAACCAAGGCAGGCGAGGATCTTACCGCCGCAAGCGCCGCTTTGAAAAACAAAATAAAGAATAACGCGGGCGTAGAGCTTGCCCTTGAGGACGACTGGTATGCCGAAGGCACAGACGTCAGCGCAAATAAAGAAATACTTATCGGTAATACTAACCGCGTAGAGACCGTAGCTCTCCAGACGAAGCTTGGCGAGATCAAAAACGAGCTTGCTTACGCAGTTGAGGTGAGCGGAAATAAGATAGTTATTCTCGGAAAAAGCGAGCTTGCAACTATCCACGCGATAAAATATTTCGTCAGTGAATTTGTTTACACCTCTGCCGGAGACGGAACGATCACTATTGATGCAAACTTCAGTAAGGCGCAGGTCGGAAATAAGAAAATGACCATCTATCCCGAAACGCTCGTAGGATTTACCGTAGGTAAAGAGTACGTCATTTACGAGCCCGAGCAAGGAAAGACTGCAACCCTGACTAATCAGTACCCCACTGCAATATATCTTCAGTATCAGCAGAACCCCGAAAATAACGGAGTAATACTTGCAACCTTCAACTCGTCCGAGGAGTTCTACCGTATATTCAGAAGCGACGATGACGGACAGAGACAGCGCCCACGATCAGAAGATCGTTTATAAGTACACGTCAGACGGAAAGACCTGGGTCGGTGCAAACGGAAGTGCGCTCGAGAGCGCACCCTTTGAGGCGGTGGCGTCGAGTAATTCCTCGCTGCGCCCCGGAATGGTATCTGTAACGAAGATGTCAAACGGCGAGTATATAATGGTTTACGATGTCGGACACTCCCGATACGGAGACAGTACGGCAACCGTACACTATAAAAAGAGCACGAACCTTGCCGATTGGACTGATATTGCTGACGTTGGACCTATGGTAAAGAGCACCGATAACAGAGCCTTCGGCTCTGCGCCTTGGTGTGCATACAGTGAAATAGGCGGCGAAAACGGACTCTTTATCACGACGGGCCGTTACAGAGACGATAGAAATTCCGATCCGTCCGAGCCCGATCTCTTTATCAGCTTTGACTTTGGTGAGACCTTCGTAACTGTTGAAAACCCCTTCGATTACGAAAATACCGACCTCAGTCTCGGCAAATTCGGATACAGTCCCTTCTTTGCCGTAGCAAACGGCGGAAAAACGATCTACTATTTCAATACGTCATTTTTCAAGCCTGCAAATAAAACGCAGTGTATAGAAATGGTCGAAATTGAGATTATACCGTAAATAAAAATGAGGAGACCTATATTCCGTTTACTCATAATAACAAAAAACTGCCTTTCCCGTGAAAGGCAGTTTTATTTTGTATTTTTATATCAAATTAAAATATTTAAGTATAAACGCGAAAATAAATATCGTGAATGAGCAGAGAAGAGTAGTAAAAAGAACTATCTGCTTTGCAAGCTCTCCGTCGCTGTGCATTCTTTTTGACATTATATAGCTCGAAACGGCGGTCGGACTCGATCCGAGAATAAGCACGACTGCAAGCTCGTTTCCGCGGAATCCGAGCAGTATAGCAACCGAAATAAAGACGGTGGGGATAATAAGCAGCTTGATCACACTCGCTACCGCGGCGGCAGGAATGATCTTGAAGCGCTCCTTTTCGCGTACCGCGCCGAGCGAAAGAAGGGCAAGCGGAGTTGCGATGTTCTTGACGTAATCGACCGAGTTTGATGCAAATGTCGGAAGCTTTATTCCGAATATCATAAAGGGGAGCGCGGCAAGTACACCGATTATAAGCGGATTTGTCGCTATGTTTTTAAGTACGTTTAAAACGACCTTCGCGCCGCTGTCTCTCTCGTTTCGCGGTGCGTTTACCGTAAGCGTTGTTACCGCTAAAACGTTCGATACGATGATAACGAAGGGGGTTGCGCACGCAAGAGCGGTAACTCCTGCGGAGTCGAGCATCGTGTCTGCGAGAACGAAGCCGATTATCGAGAAATTAGCTCTGAACGCTCCGTGGACGAACGCGCCTCTCCTTTCTCTTTTAAGAAAGAAGGTCGCAAAAACCGAAATTACCGTGAAAGCGCTTATAACCGCCAGCACGCAGTATATTATCATTGCAGGGTCTGGCAGGTCCGAGACGTCCGACTCTGCAAGCTTGCAAAAGAGAAATACGGGGAGAGCGACCTTGTAAACGAGCGTGTCGCTTTGCTCGAAGAATTCCTTTGAAAGCATTTTTCTCGAAAGAAGATTTCCGAGAAGTATCATAAAAAGTATAGGTGCAACAGCGGTTAAGCTGTAAATAAAGCTGTCAAGCAAAACGGAATCTCCCTTCTTTTCTTACTTATTTTAATTCGATTATGGTGACTCCCGTGTCACCCTCGCCCCAAGAGCCGAGGCGGTAGGACTTTATCCTCTTGTCTGTTCTGAAGAACTCCCAGAGATACTTTTTCAGCGCGCCCGTGCCCTTGCCGTGAATTATGCGGAGGGTGGAAATTCCGGCAACCGTCGCGTCGTCGAAATACTTGTCAAGCTCAAGACGTGCCTCCTCGCCGTTTTTACCGCGCAGGTCTATCTCGGGCGAGAAGTTCTTTGTTATCGACTCCATAGCGACGGGCGCAGGGATATTCTTTTTCTTTTCCTTCGTGTAAATAACGCCCTCTGCGTCCTCTGCGAGCATAAGATTCTTTATATTCGTGCGAAGAGTCATAATTCCCGCGCGTACAGAGACGCTTCCGTCCTTGTCGGGCGCATCTGCGAGGACTCCTGCCTGATTTATATCAATAAGTATGACAGAGTCACCCTTTTTGAGCGGACGCGGCAGAACGTAATTTTCGGCCTTATGCTCGATGACGGGGTCTATTTTGTCGCGGCTTTCGCGCAGAGACGAGCGGATATTCGCTCGCGCTCTGTCAAATTCGCCCGCAGCTTTCGCCTTTGCCGCCGCCTTTTTCGCCTTTTCAAGCTCGCCCATAACGTACTCGGAGGTAGCGCGTGCGTTTTCTATTATCTCTGCCGCCTTGGCAAGAACTCTTTCCTTTTCCTTTTCTGCGGCGGCAAGATCGGACGCCGCCTTCGCCTTTGCCGAAACGAGAAGCTCCTCGTACTCGCGACGCAGTTTTTCTGCCTCCTCGAGCTTTTTCTCGCTCTCGATTCTGTCCGCCTCAAGCTTTTCAATTACGTTCTCAAAGCGCTTGTTGTCGTCCGATATAAGCGAGTGAGCGCGCTCTATTACGCCTTTGTCAAGTCCGAGACGCGCGGCTATCGCAAATGCGTTCGATTTTCCGGGCGCGCCGATTATGAGACGGAAGGTGGGCGAGAGAGTCTTGACGTCAAACTCGCACGCGGCGTTGCATACGCCCTCGGTCTCAAGCGCATAGACCTTCATTTCCGAGTAGTGAGTGGTAGATGCCGACCAAGCTCCGCGCTCGCGCACCTTTTCGGTGATAGAGACGGCAAGCGCGGCACCCTCTACGGGGTCTGTACCTGCGCCAAGCTCGTCAAAGAGAACGAGACTGTTTTCGTCCGCCTCGGAAAGTATCGAAACTATCGTTTTCATGTGTGCCGAGAAGGTGGAGAGAGACTGCTCGATGCTCTGCTCGTCACCGATGTCGGCAAGGACTTTGTCAAATACGCGGATGCGCGAGCCCTCTCTTGCGGGAATGTGCATTCCGCTCTGCGCCATAAGGGTAAAGAGTCCGAGCGTTTTGAGCGATACGGTCTTACCGCCCGTGTTCGGTCCTGTGATTATAAGCGTGTCAAAATCCTCTCCGAGTCGCGCGTCGATAGGCACCGCCTTTTTCTGATCGAGAAGGGGGTGACGCGCACCGATTATGTCGATAACGTCTGACAGAATCGGCTCGGTAGCGCGCATACGCCACGAAAGCTCTGCGCGAGCAAATATCGAGTCGAGAAGAATTATATTCGAGTAGTTGAGAACAAGTGCTGACGCAAAGGAGGCAACCTCGCCTGAAAGCTCGGCGAGAATACGCTCGATCTCGGCGCGCTCCTCGGCCTCAAATCTGCGAAGATCGTTGTTTGCTTCAACGACCGCAACCGGCTCGATAAAGAGGGTAGCGCCCGATGCCGATGCATCGTGTACGAGACCGCTTATCTCCGATTTATGCTCAACCTTTACGGGAATAACGTATCTTCCGTTTCGCATAGTCACGATATTGTCCTGGAGGGTTTTCGAGTATTTCGGACTCGTTATGTACCCCTGAAGCATATCGCGTATGCGGTTGTTTGTGTTTCTTATATTGCGTCTGATCGCGGCAAGCTGAGGCGAAGCATCGTCCGAGATAGTATCCTCGGATATGATTATCCTCTTTATTTCCTTTTCGAGAGTGGGATTTTTGAAAATTCTGTCGAATATTTCGCCAAGCGATCCGCATTCGGCGTTTTTTGCTCCCGAATATGCAACGAGTCCCGAGGAAACGTAGAGAAGATCTGCAATGTCGAGAAGCTCGCGCGGCGAAAGGGAAGCGCCCTTTTCTGCGTGCTCAACGCTGTCGCGTACGTCCTTTATTCCGCCAAAGGAGGGAGCTCCGCTCAGCGAGGTCATGTGCTTTGCGTCGCTCGTCTGCGTCAAAAGTCTCGCAACTCGCATAGGATCGGACTCGGGATAGGTGGCAAGTATTGCCGCCTTCGCACCCTCGGTCGATGCGCAAAGCGAGAGCATAGACAGTATCTTGTCATATTCAAGAGTTTTAAGTGCTTTGGTAAAGTTACTCATATTAAAAAGCCTTTAAAGTGATTTGTAGAAATTCAGCGAGTCGAAGCCTCTGCCTACCTGTGCAATAAGATATTTCTCGCAGATGCTTTCAAGCTCCGAAAGAAGCTCGTTTTCGGCGGAAAAGGCAAAAATTCGCTTTCTGTCCGCACCGATTATAAAGTACATCGCGCGCAGAACGTAGCTCGGCATAAAGAGATAGCTTCTTTCCTGCGAAGCGTTTCCGACGCCCGACGAAAAGCATTCGGGGCATCTGAGCGTACCGCCGACGGGATCAAAATAATACTCCTTATCGCTCTTTCCGCAGGCATCACAGCCCGAAAGGTCGGGAGTGAGGCCGATGGCACAGAGTGCGCGAAGCTCGAAAACGCTCTTTATAAGGGGAAGCGGCTTGTCCGAGCAGAGAGTGTAAAGAGTGTTCAGAGCAAGAGACAAAAGCTCGCTCTGATCCTCGTTTTCTATTGAAATTTCGCATAAAAGATCGGCAAAATACTGCGCGAGCGCGAACTTTTCAATGTCGGCGCGGATATCGAAGAAGTTTTCGATAAGACACGCCTCTCCGAGCGTGTATTTCTCAGCTTTGGGGAGGATAGTCACCTCGTTGTAGCAGAAAAGCTGCGCGGCGGCTATTCGGTGACTCTTTATACTGCGTACCCCTCTAGAGTAGACCGATATTTTTCCTATATCGGGAGTAAGCAGGGTGAGTATCTTGTCACTCTCGCCGACGGCGACCTCGCGGATAACGAGTCCTCTCGTTTTTATCGGCTCTGCCATCAGTCGTCTATCTTGAAGCCGAAGTTGTTTATTATGATATCGCTGTCACGCCAATTTTCCTTGACCTTGACCCAGATATCAAGAAACACCTTCGTGCCGAAGAATTTTTCCATATCCTCTCTTGCGTAGGACGCGATCTTCTTGAGGGTCTCGCCCTTCTTGCCGATGATGATTCCCTTGTGATTTTCTCTCTCGCAGAATATCTCTGCGCGTATCGAGATGAGTCCCTTTTCTTCCTTGAAGTCCTCGATAACGACAGCCGTTCCGTGAGGGATCTCGTTGTCGAGAAGTCTGAGGAGCTTTTCGCGGATGATCTCGGATGCGATCTGCTTTTCGGGCTGATCGGTCAGCTCGTCGCTGTCAAAGAACCAGTCGCCCTCAAAGAGAAGCTTCGACGCCTCGTCTATAACTATCTCAACGCCGTCGTTTTTGAGCGCCGAGATCGGAATTACCGATGTGTAATCGTAAAGCTCTGCGTAAGCGCGGATAGTCTGTCCTATCTGCTCGTGTGAGCAGGCGTCGGTCTTGTTGAGGACGAGAATAATGGGAAGCTCAAGGTCGGCAAGACGCTTAATAAGAGCGGTCTCGATGTCGCCGGGCGCATAGGATGCGTCAGCAACGAGAATTGCCGCGTCAACGTCACCGATAGCGCTGCTGATCGAGCGCACCATACGCTGACCGAGCTTCGTTTTCGGCTTGTGCATACCGGGTGTGTCGAGGAATACGAACTGGTCGCCCCCTCTTGTGAGTATGCCGGTAATACGCGTTCTCGTGGTCTGCGGCTTTTTGGAGACTATCGCTACCTTCTCGCCGAGCATTGCGTTGAGAAGAGTGGATTTTCCGACGTTGGGACGTCCGACGATGGCAATAAAGCCGGTGCGCGTGGTAGTTTCGCTGTTGATCTGATTTTCAAATTCTTTCATAAGTAATATTTCCCGAAGAGTCGCTTCGGCACTCCTTTATTTTTACCGATAATATCGGTTTATTTTCTTGCAAGTCCCATCAGGGAGAGTATGTTTTCCTGACGGGCGAACATATCCTTTTCGTCCTCCTCGGACGTTTCGTGATCGTATCCTAAAAGGTGAAGCATAGAGTGTACTGTGAGAAAAGCTATCTCGCGCTCAACCGAGTGACCGTACTTCTCGGCCTGTCTTACCGCCGTATCGTACGATATGACTATATCACCGAGAATGGCGCGTCCGACACCGAAATCCTCGTCGAAAACAGGGAAGGAAAGCACGTCGGTAGGTCTGTCCACACCGCGTGACTCGCGGTTCATTTCGTGAATAATCTCGTCATTTGTGATAGTTACCGAGATCTCGGTCATGCGCGAAAAATCCTCGTATGCGAGAGTTGCGTCGATAGCGTCCTTGATAAGAGCGCACATCTTTTTGTTAAGTACGGACGGCTCGTTGTCGTCCGAGATGTAAATTTTGTTGCGCTCGCGCTTTTCTTTGAAAAGATTCCACATTTTTTAAGCCCCTCTAATATGTTTTTATTCTGCGTCGCTGCGTTTGAAACGCTTCTGACGGTTGCCTTCGCTCGAAGCTGCCTTTTCCTTGTCGTGCTTATCGTAAGCGAGGATTATTTTTCTGACGAGACTGTGACGAACGACGTCGCGCTCGCTGAAGCGGTGCACCTCTATATCCTCTATCTCCTCGAGTATCGAGACAGCCTCCTTGAGACCGCTTCTCATGCCCCTGGGGAGGTCGGTCTGCGTAAGGTCGCCCGTGACTACTGCCTTCGAGTTGTTTCCGAGACGGGTCAGAAACATCTTCATCTGCTCGGGAGTGGTATTCTGCGCCACGTCGAGAATGATGAAGCAATCGTCAAGCGTTCGTCCTCTCATATATGCAAGAGGCGCGACCTCGACAACACCTTTTTCAACGTTTCGCGAATAGTTTTCCGCGCCCATGGTCTCGAAAAGCGCGTCGTAGAGAGGACGCAGATAGGGATCTATCTTGCTTTGGAGGTCACCGGGAAGATAACCGAGCCGCTCTCCTGCCTCAACTGCGGGACGGGTGAGGATAATTCTTGATATTTCGTGACGGCGCAGAGCGCTCACTGCCATTGCAACTGCGAGGAAGGTCTTTCCCGTACCGGCAGGTCCTATGCCGAAAACGAGGGTGTTCTTCTTTATCGCGCTGACGTACTTCTTCTGTCCGACCGTCTTTGCCTTTATCGGCTTGCCCTTTGCGGTAATGCAGATGCAGTCCGAATCGAACTCGGAAAGCTCGCTCTCTCTGCCGTCCTCGACCATAGCCATCGTGTACTCGACCTTCTGTGTTGAGATGTCCTCGCCGAGTACCGATATGCGCTTTAAGTAGTTTATAACCGTCAGCGCAAGATCGACAGATCTTTCGTCACTGCCCGAGACCGAAAGACGGTTCTCTCCGCCGAGGCTGTGCGTTATGCGGACTCCGAAATGCTTTTCGATAAGCTCGCAGTTTTTATCGTAGCTTCCGAGAATGGACGAAAGCTGCTCGGCAGAATCGATCGGTATTATTTTTTCGATCATTTTTTAAACTCTCCTTTGTGAAAGGGAACTGTGTTCAGGAAGAAAACAGAGGCGTTTCAACGGCGATGTCGCGTATGGACGAAAGGGTGCATTTCAGGACGTAAGATCCGTCCTCACTCCTTGCCGAAACGCTCTTTGAAAGCAGGACGCCCTCCGCTCCGAGAAGCTCGCTTATCCTTTCGGACAGCTCTGCCTCGGCAAGACGGCTTGCCTCCTTTTCGCTGAGCGGAACGCTCTCAACGGTGAACTTTTTAAAAACTGTGTTTTTAATATATACGGGCAGTACCTTGCCGCGTGGCAGCTCGATATGCTCATACGTCTCTATTATATCACAACTCTCATACGAATTTCTACCCAAAAAGAAAAAATTTATCACTTTTGAGAAGAAAATAAGCGATTTTTTTTGATAAATTTCACCCGTATAGCGTTTTTCGGATACCGTCATCGGAATTTCGACAGTTATTTCGTCCTCGGTGATGGCGAAAACCTTTCCCTTTGCTCTCTCAAATCGGTAGGTCGGATTTTCAATATAGACGCCTTCAAGACCTGAAAGCTCGTTTTGAACGAGTCCGCTTATAAGTATCTGACCGCTGCTGACGCTCTCTCCTCCGTACACGAGCCGCTGACCGCCGAGCGTTTCAACCCGGTAGATAAGTCCGTCACACGATGCAACGAGATTTGACGGACGCTCTGCGCCGTTCTCGGGTCGCGCGCTCTTTTCGCGCACCACTACCTCAAGGCAGTTTCCTATCGCGTTTATTCTTACCCACGATAGCCTATCCTCGCTCAGAAGATAGGACGTGCAGATAGCGTCTATGTCAAGTGAATCTATGAAAGCACCGCTTTTTATTCCGTACGATTCAAGCGAGGATATTATCTCAGACTCTCTGATCTCCTCGTTTCCGACTACCCGTATTTCCCACACGACATGCTCGGAAATGATGCTTAAAGCAAGCGCAAAGATGAGTCCGAAAACGAGTCCGTATCTTTTTGCAAGAGCGCTTATCGGGGAAGGGAGACCGCGCGCCTTCGATATGGAAAAAACTATTCCTTCACGTGAAAAAAGATAGGAAATACGTCTTTTTTCGGCAAGAAAGATGCGAAATCTGACAGACCCGTCTGCACTCTCAAGGCGCGAAAATCGGATCTTGTATTTCAGCATAAGATTCAGCGCGTCCTCGGTACGGTCTTGTACGTTTATCTCGCAGTATCCGAAGAAAAGCATAATCAGAGAGTCGGATAGGCTCGCATATCCCTTTTTCTTAAATTTCACCGCCGTCTCCTCTTAAAATGACCTTTTCGATAACGCCGCCTATCCTCAGCTCGTCTCCGCAAAAATCGCAGAGCGAGAGAGCGCTTCCGCATATCAGAATACGCCCGCCCTTCAGCTGAATTTCTATTTTTTCGGGCGAATATCCGAGTATTTTTTCACAACTTGAAACGAGTAGCCTCGAGCCGTTTTCTATAAGCACGTGATAGGGCGATCTCATAAGAATAAACCTCCGCAGCGCCAAATATAATTACGAAAAGAGCGCTGTGTATTATTTTATTCGCGGCGACTCTCGTTGATTACATAGGAGGAAATAAGGTGGACAGAAAAAAGATCGCAGGACTGCTTTTTTCACTTGTGATAGCAGGACTTTTCGTCTCGCTTTTCGTCTATTCGGAGGATAGCAGAAATCTTATCTTGTCCGATCTTCTGACGGCGGCAGGCACCGTAATTCCCGCAGTCTTTCCCTTTGCCGTGCTCGGTAGTCTCGTCGGCTCGGGAGTTGCCGATATTCCGCGTTTTTTGAAGAGAGCCGTCTCCTTTGTTTTCGGCGTTGAGAGGGAAGGGGCGCTCGCCCTCGCGTGCGGACTTTTCACAGGCTTTCCCGTAGGCGCTGCCGCCGCCGCAGGACTTTATAAAAGAGGTCTCATAGACGCAAGGGACGCGTGCAGGATAGTTGCGTTTTCGTCAACGCCGAGCCTTGCTTTTATTGTTTCGGGAGTTGGTGGAGGAATGTTCAAAAACACTAAAATCGGCATAGAAATATACCTTTTTACTATAATTTCGGTGTTTTTAGTCGGATTTCTGACAAGGAAAAGAAGATGCGAAAATAAGCCGAAAATCAAGACCGAAGCCGATTTTTTATCTCAAAAGCCACTCTCCGGGATTCTTTGCGATGCGATAACGAAAAGCGGAGGCGCGATGGTAACTCTTGTCGCTTTTATAGTCATTTTCTCGCAGAGCGCATTTTTTCTATCAAAGCTGCTTTCTTTTCTTTGCGTTCCCGAAAGCGTTTCCGAGGTCGCGCTCGGCTTTTTGGAGATAACTCTCGGCTGCAAAACTGCATCGTCCAAAACGGGAGATACCGGTGTGCTTTACGCCATACTTTTTGCTTCGTTCGGCGGACTTTCTATGCAGATGCAGAGCGCTTCGGTATGCTCGTTATGTAATATACCGTCTCTTTCAAAAAGGGTACTTTTCCTGCGCTCTCTCGTGACGCTTGCAGCGTCAGGGCTCTTTCTCCTCTCTCGTGTCGCGCTTCGCCTCTATTGACAAAACGCCTCATAAGGTGTATAATAAAGTTTAAATTAGTATATCGGTGTCGATTTTAGTCGAAGCCGAAAGGACTACGAAAGCGAAAGAAGTGTAATTATGATAAAGAATTTCATTTTTGACCTCGGCAACGTGCTTGTGGACTACAACCCTATGCGCTGTATCCTCAAATACGTGCGCAACATCTCGGATGCAAACTATATCGCCTCCGAGGTCTTTGAGTCTGCCGAGTGGGCAAGACTCGACAAGGGTGAGATAACCTACGGCGAGGCGCTCGAAATATGGAAGGAAAGAATCCCGGAGCGAATTTTCGGGAGCGTGTGCGAGATAGTTGAGAACTTCCACCTCTACCTCCCCGAGATAAAGGAAATGACCGAGATCGTGAAAAAGCTTCGCGAGGGCGGTAAAAGAGTGTTTATCCTCTCAAACGTCGGTGAAAGATTTCCTCTGATCGTCAAGGATGCCGAATTTATGAAATATATCGACGGCGCGGTGCTTTCTCACGAGGAAAAGATGTTGAAGCCCGAGTCGGGCATATACACAGTGCTTATGAAAAGATATATCACGGTTGCAGAGGAGACCGTCTTTATAGACGACGTACCCGAAAACGTTGCCACCGCCAAGAGATTCGGAATGGCAGGATACGTTTATGACGGAGATCCCGAAAAGCTGTCCGAAACCTTCAAAAATCTCGGCTTTTACGAGCCGCTCGCGTAAGCGCGAAAAGGAGAGAAAAAATGGATAATATCATTTCTGCTATCCCTATGATGGTTGCCGCTATCTTCGCGGTAATACTCTTTGTCAAGGTTCTGGCGGGTGTTCTTAAAGGACGCTCGAAGGGACTTTTCCCGATGATAGTACGAACGGTCGGCATCATTTTGTCGGGCATTCTTTCGGCTATCATATCAGTACCGCTCGCAAGAATAGTGTCGGGCGCGCTCGTCTCTAAAATGAACGAGATTATTACGGATATGTGGCCTGCGTACGGTGAGCTTATAGCACTCAGTCCGAGCACAGAGGATCTTATGATCGGGATTCCTGCGATATTTATAGCAATAGTTCTCTATCTCATTCTCTTTGCGGTTATCCGCCTGCTTATGCGAATCCCCGAAAAGCTGATAAAGAAGTTCGTTTTCGATAAAAAGCCCGAAATGCCGAAGATCGCGTGGGCAGGCGCGCTTTGCGGAGTTGTTGCAGGCGTTGCCTCCTTCGTGCTCGTTACCGCGCCCGTGTGCGGAACGCTCGCGACCGTCGGTAGCGTAGGTGACGCGATAATTGCCGAGAGCGCAGAGGACGACGGCGACTTCGACGTTTACGGCGACTTTATCGAGCCTATATCGGACGGATTTTTCGTAAAACTCACCAACTCTCTCGGTGGAGAGGCGATATATAATCACCTCACCACGATAAAAATAGACGGCGAAAAAACGAGTATGGGTAAGGAAATAAGCGTATTTGCCGACGTTTTAACGTCGATAAGACCGCTGCTTAGCGATGGCGGAGTCTCCGCTATGACAAGAGAGGACGCAGAGCTTCTCTCCGATGCTTCGCGCAGACTCTCCGACTCGAAGCTCATCTCGGGTATCCTTTCGGACGTCCTTTCGGGTGCGGCTAAAAAGTGGGAGAAGGGCGAAAGCTTCCTCGGAATGTCTCTCCCCGGCGGTGAGGGCGCATCTGCCGACTTTATCAGAGAATTTCTCCTTGCCTTCAAAAACACCACTAAGGATACGGTAGGAGAGGACGTTGGCACTCTTGCAGACGTGCTTGTCCTTCTCGTTGATAACGGAACACTGAAGGGTGGCTCGGCCGCTACCGATTCTCTCGGTAACGAGGGAC
Source organism: Eubacteriales bacterium (assembly GCA_045535095.1). GTDB lineage: Bacteria > Bacillota > Clostridia > Oscillospirales > CAG-272 > SIG672. Next base: position 38,884 of record JAZSKY010000064.1, read on the forward strand.
TCGTTTCGGGACTTCTCGAGGCGGTAATGAAAAACGAGCGCTTCAGCGGTACTGCGGCGTCGATAATCAATATCGGAGTACAGTCCACGCTCGATACACTCGGAGTGCCCGAAAATAACGAAGAAATTTACGACAGTCTCCTTTCGGACGTGGCAAGCGCGGTAAATAGCGAGACGGATGACGAGTCCTTTAAGAAGAAGTTTAACGAAAGCTTTGAGAAAAACGGCATCAAGGCAGACAGAGACGTCACAGACGTTATGGCAAGTAGCCTCAAAAACGATTTCGGAGAGCGGAAGGACGTCTCTGCCGACGAGATAGGCGATTTCTTCAGAGCGGGATTCTCCGCAAACGCTCCCGAGGCAAGGGGACCGCGTGCAGACACTCTGCTTTCGATACTTGAGAATATCAGAAACGACCGTCCCGATGCGGCAAACTGGGAAGCCCTCTATTCGCTTTCGGCAAGAGAGACCTTTGTGTCCGACTCTATGACATACGAGAACATTCTGGTAACAAAGGGCGTGCTTGACGCTATCGACAGCTCGCTTCTTAACGCAGAATGTGTAAAGGTTGAAAATATCATACGCAAATTTATCAGCTTCTCAAAGACCGCAAAGGGAGATAGTGTGATAGATAACGCCGACGTTGCATCTCTCGGCGCCGCTCTGAATATAGTAGAAGAGAGCGCGATACTCAGCGAGGTGTCCGAGGATATGATCCGCGCGATATTCTCGTCGAGACTTGTAAGAAACAATATCAAGATAAGCGATAAGACCATTGAAAATATGATCGTATCCGACGATACCGACTACGAAAACATTCTCGTTTCGGTTCAGAACACGTCGGGAATTATCAACGGACTCGGCAAGACCGAAGGCAAGCTCACCGACGAGGAGCTTGACAAGAAGGTCGAGTACCTTCTCGGTGATATGACCGAAAATACCGCCGACGTTATCGGTGAGGTCTTTGACACCGAAAACGTTCAGAAGCTCGGTATAGGAGATGATAAGGCAGAGAATATGTCCGATTCTCTCGGAGTTTTCTTCGATAAGATGGCAGAAAGTGACGCGGACACCTCGAATCCCGAGGACAAGGACGTCAAGGCTACCAAGGCTGTGTTCAAGTTCATGGCGGCGTCCAAGACCGATACAAGTGACGTCTTTGCAGAAACCGGTCTCACCCCTGACGAGACCGTCAAGACCTTTATGGATTCCGAGATCTCGAGAGAGACCATAATCGAGGCCTCCTTCAATGAGGGTGAGGTTGCGTACGACTCGTTCGGACTTGCTGAAAAGCTCGACGACAAGGGCAGAAACGAGGCTCTTTCCTCCATGGAGGAGCACGTAAAGGCGAACTACGAAAACGAGGAAGATAAGGAGCAGTACGAAAAGACTGTTATCGCACTCGGCGCTCTTCTCGGAATGGACGTTTCGGACGATCTCGCATCGTGGATAAAATAATATAGGCAAAACACATAGCGGCCGATAGGTTTTCCTCTCGGACGCACGATTAAATGAGGTTTACTTTATGAAGGTTACTGTAATAGGATGCGGACGCTGGGGAAGCTTTCTGGCGTGGTATCTTGATAAGATAGGACATAGCGTAACCCTTTACGGACGCGATAGCTCAAAAAGATTTGCAGAGCTTCGCGATACCAGATGCAACGGAGTCGTAGAGCTTCGTGAAAGCGTCGTGCTGTCGAGCAATCTTGCGTGCGTCAGTGACGCGGATACCGTAATAATCTCGGTTGACTCGCAGGGACTCAGAGCGCTTTTCGAGGAGCTCTCGGCAAGGAGTCTTTGTAATAAAGACTTCGTTCTCTGTATGAAGGGAATTGAAATATCAACGGGTAAGAGACTTTCCGAGGTAGCTTCCGAATTTGTTACCGGAAAGGGAAGCGTTTCGGTATGGCTCGGTCCGGGTCACGTGCAGGAGTTTTACGCAGGTGTTCCTAACTGTATGGTTATCGACGGAAATAACGAGGACGTAAAGAAAAAGCTCGTCAGCGAGTTTTCGAGCGATATTATCCGCCTTTATTACGGATGCGACCTTGTCGGAAACGAGGTCGGCGCGGCGGCGAAAAACGTAATCGGAATTGCCGCAGGTATGCTTGACGGACGAAAAATGTCATCTCTTAAGGGCGCACTTATGGCAAGAGGCGCAAGAGAGGTCTCTCGCCTTATCAAGGCGATGGGCGGAAACGAGCTTTCTGCGTACGGACTTTGTCATCTTGGCGACTACGAGGCAACCGTTTTCTCAAAATTCAGTCATAACAGAATGTATGGAGAGACCTTTATCACGGGTGAAAAATGTGACGTACTTGCCGAAGGATATTACACGGTCAAGGCACTTATGGTGCTTGAGGAAAAGTATGGCGTTGAGCTTCCGATATGCAGAACGATCTACTCGATCATTTATGAAAATAAAGATCCGATGAAGGCTCTCGGCAAGCTTTTCGAGAGACGGCTCACAACAGAATTTTATTAAGAAAAAAGCGGTTGTGTGTCGATATAAATCCCTTGCGGGATTTTCGATATGCGCCTGTGGCGCTCGATATGTGCCGCGGCACTCGATATGTTTGCTGCGCAAACGAGGTATTTATATCATATCGAAACCGAGCAGGGCGAGGCATATCGACAAATACGGAAATTATAAAAAGGACGAGGAGTTTCCATAACTCTTCGCCCTTTTCTTGTTGGTGATTATAAACCCTTTGCAACTGCTTTTTGTATTATTTTGAGTCCTTTGCCTTTTCATCCTTTGGCGGAAGCACTATTTCACCCTCGGCTTTTTCAAAATTCTTTATTTCTTGTCTGATCAGATATAAAATCTCTCCGTTTGCCGAACGACCGTAGTATTTTGAAATGTAATGAAGTTTATAGTGAAGTTCCGGGTCGATTTCTATTCCAAGGTGCTTGTTGTTCTTATTTCTCATAAAAATCTCCTAAAAATCTTAATATAAGTACATTTTAAGATTATTTTGTGTTATAATGTTGTTTGTATACTTGGTTTGAGTATACCAAATCTTCAAATAGGAGTTATTTATGAAAATTGCAATAATTGGGTCAAGAAATATTACGTCCTGTAATATTGAAAAATACGCAGAAGGAGCCTGTGAAATAGTTTCGGGCGGCGCTGTCGGAGTGGATAGCTGCGCCTCTGAATATGCCAAGGAAAATGGAATAAAGCTTACCGTATTTCTGCCCGAATACGAGCGCTACGGTCGGGCGGCACCGATAGTGCGGAATAAGGAAATCGTAAATTATGCAGATAAGGTGATAGCATTTTGGGACGGAAGGTCAAAGGGTACTCAGTCTGCTATAAGATATGCCGAGAAGATGGGAAAAAGCTGCGAGGTCGTTATTATTAAATAAATAAAAAATGGGAGGCGTGTGCCTCCCGTGGGTTATTTTCAAAGCGCCTTAAAAACCTCTGCGCCCTGCTTGCATATCGGGCAAACGAAGTCGTCGGGCAGGGTGTCGCCCTCGTGTACGTATCCGCAGACCGTACAAATAAATCCCTTTTTCTTTTGCTGGGTGTTTTTCGTGTGATTTCTGTAATAAGAATAGGTGATAGTCTCGGCGTCCGAGATCTCCTTTGCCAGCTCAACCTCGCAGATAAAGAGGGTGTGCGTGCCGAGATCGGTCGCGCTTTCAACTCTCAGCGACATAAATGCGTTCACGTTGTCAATTAAAACGGGAATACCGTTTTCCGAGCGCCAGAATTCAATATTTTCAAATTTGTCGGCATCTCTTCCGCTGCGGAAGCCGAAATTCTTGAAGAGATCAAAGGGCGCGTCCTTTATAATGCAGTTAAGGTTGAATTTGCCCGTTTTTACGATAATATCGTGCGAAAGGTTGCCCTTGTTTACAGCTACCGCAACTCTTGCGGGACTGCTCGTTACCTGCATAACAGCGTCAACTATACAGCCGTTGTCCTTGTCGCCGTCTCTCGTTGTCAGAACGTAAAGTCCGTATTCGATCTTGAAAAGCGCGGACGCTTCGATTTTTTCAATGTTCATATCATTTTCCTCCGAAAAGGCAGTTTTTATTTATTATACCACAAAATGATAAAAAGTAAAGGGGAAAGAGTAAAACTTTTTGAACTTTGCCTTGAAAAAAATGAAATAGTATGATATACTTGTTAAAAAAAGAAAGGGGAGAGAAAACGTGCATAAAAGAATAATTGCCAAAAGCAAGCTTTTTTCGGGACTTTCCGACTCGGATATTGAATACGCTCTCTCCTTTTTCTCTGCAAGAAGAGCGAGCTATGAAAAGGGCGAGATGCTTTCAAGACCGGGTGACGTGCTTGAAAATTTCGGACTCGTTCTGTCGGGAAATCTTCACGTCTGTATGGACGATTTTGACGGAAACAGTATAATTATGGCGGTAGTGACTCCCTCGCACACATTCGGCGAGTCGCTCTGCTTTCTCTCGAAGGAGTCCCCGATATACATCTTTGCGGTGAGTGACGCCGAGGTTCTCTGGCTCTCGACCGATAAAATAAAGACCTATTCGAGCGATCCCCGCGACACATTTATCCGAAGCAGATTTATCTCTATGCTCGCCGCGAAAACGCTCGAAATGAACGATAGAGTGCAGATACTTTCCAAGATCAAGATAAGAGACAGACTTATCACGTATTTCTCGCAAAACGTGGCAAAGTACGGAAACCGCTTTACCGTACCCCTTTCGCGCGAGGCTATGGCGGCGTATCTTGGCACAAACAGAAGCGCACTTTCAAGGGAGCTTTGCAAAATGCGTGACGAGGGAATAATAGATTTCGATAAAAGCTCGTTCACAGTAAAGGGACATATATAAAAATTGAAAAAAGGTTAAATTCCGTTGCATTTGCAACGGAATTTCTTTTTTTTAGTGTTATAATAATAAAAGAATATAAACCGAAAGGAAAAAATAAAATGAAAAACCTTAAAAGATCACTGTCAGTAATTCTCCTTCTGTCTATGCTTGTTTTCGCCCTTGCATCTTGTAAGGACGACACGGGCGCCGCTCCCGTAAACGAGGAGGGCAAGACCGAGGTAAAGATAGCAACCCTCAACGGACCGACCACGATAGGCGTTCTCGGACTTTTAAAGGGTGACGCTGTAAAGGATAGCACGAACGCATACCTTTACGATCAGATATACGCATCTGCCGACGCATTTGCTCCCGCGCTTCTCAAAAACGAGATCAACGCGGCGATAATTCCGTGCAACGCGGCGGCAACCCTCTTCAAAAACAGCGGCGGAAAGATTCAGGTAGCCGCAGTCAATAACCTCGGCGTTCTTTATATCCTTGAAAAGGGAAGCTCTGTAAACTCTGTTTCCGACCTTCGCGGAAAGACGATAGTCGCAACGGGCGCAGGAACGACTCCCCAGTATTCTCTTGAGCATATTCTTAAAGAAAGCGGACTCACAGTCGGCACCGACGTAACCGTTGAATATAAGAGCGAGGCGGCAGAGGTACTTGCCGCGCTGAAGCAGGGAAAGGCTGATATAGCAATGCTTCCTCAGCCTGCCGCAACGAAGGCGACCAAGGCGGTCGAGGGCGTAAGAGTTGCGCTCGACCTTAACGCAGAGTGGAAAAAGATCGACGAGAACGCCTCCCTCGTTACCGGAGTTCTCGTAGTCAATACGAAATTCGCTAATGAAAATCCCGAAGCGGTAAAGACTCTTCTTAAGGACTACAAGGCGTCCTGCGATATGGTGGCAAGCGACCTTGACACTATCGCAAATTACGTGGTTGAATTTGGCATCGGCGGAATTGACGCCGCAGGTCTTGCAAAGCAGGCAATACCCCTTTGCAATATCAAATATATGGAAGGCGAGGAAATGAAAAAGGCTGTCAGCGGATATCTTAAGGTCCTCTTTGACTCGAACCCCGCATCTATCGGAGGAGAGATGCCGAGTGATAGCTTCTACCTCATTCTCGGTGAGTAAGAATAAGTGAAAAATAAAAAGCTGATCTATACACTCCTTGCCGCCGCGTTCTGGATAGCGCTCTGGCAGGCGGTGGCTATGATCATAGATATGGATTTCGTCCTCCCGTCTCCTGTGGATACGGTGAAGGCGCTGATCGACGGAGCGTCGGAAAAGACCTTCTGGTCGGCAGTCGCGTTTAGCGTAACGAGGATAATAGTCGGATTTGTTCTGTCGGCGGTGATCGGAGTATTTATCGCGCTGCTGTCGATAAAAATAAAGATCGTCAAGATACTTTTCGATCCGCTTTGCTCGGTGCTTCGAGCCGTTCCGATAGCGAGCTTTATTATACTCGTTCTCGTTATGTTCGAGTCGAAAAACGTGGCGGCGATAATCTCCTTTCTGATGGGACTCCCCCTCGTTTATTCGAGCGTTTCAAGAGCGATAGAGGTAACTCCGAGCGATATGCTTGAGGTCACAAAGACCTTCAGAATGTCCTTTTTCGCATCGCTTCGCTACGTGTATATACCGCATCTTCGCCCGCATATCGCATCGGCACTTGCCGTATCGGTCGGACTCTGCTTTAAAAGCGGAATTGCCGCCGAGGTAATAGGCTATCCGCTCGGAAGCGTGGGTGCGCAGATGTATCTTGCCAAGACAGGACTCAATATGCCAAGCCTCTTTGCATATACGGTAGTGATCGTTCTGATCTCGGTGCTTTGCGAGAAGGCGATATCGCGCCTTCTTAAATGCAAAACGGAGGTGAGCGTATGAGCAAAAGAATTTTCATAAAGGATCTTTCAAAGTCGTTTGACGGTGAGAAGGTGCTTGACAATTTTTCTGCCGACGTCTCTGAAAGCACCGCGATTATGGGTGCTTCCGGAAAGGGAAAGACCACACTCGTCCGTATTATCGGCGGACTCTGCGACAGAGACTCGGGCGAGATAGAATTTTCATTTGAGCCGAAGGTCTCGGTGGTTTTCCAGGAGGACAGACTCTTTGACTCGTTCAGTGCGCTTGAAAACGTTTGCGCCGTACTTCGCGGCAAGGACGCAAAGGAAAAGGCGTCAAGGATACTTGAAGAGCTTCTGATTTCGTCTGCCGAGCAGAAAAAGGACGTGCGCGACTATTCGGGCGGAATGAGACGCAGAGTTTCAATAGCGAGAGCGCTCGCGTTCGACTCAAATCTCCTTATTCTCGACGAGCCCTTCAAGGGACTTGACGAAAGCACGCGAAACGCGTGTGCCGAGTGCATAAGGAAATATTCAAGGGACAGGCTCGTCCTTCTCGTCACACACGATAAAAACGAGTGTGAGCTTCTCGGCATAAAAAACATAATTGAAATTTAAAAAAAGACCGTGAAAACGGTCTTTTTTACTTTTTTATCTCCTTTAAAACACTTGCGTTGTCGTCGCAAACTGCAAGGCAGACGACCTTGCCGTCACGAAGGATCTTCGCGCTTGCAACACGCTTTTCGTACGCCTCGCTGTCATAGACGTATATCTCCTTGTTTTGCAGTATGTGTAGCCTCTTTTCGAGCGCGTTTTCGATAAATCCTGCGTCACCTGCCGAGAGGGATACGAAAATATGTATCTCCCATACGCTGTCGTCCCGTCCAAGCACACACGCAAAGCTTTCGGCGTACGAGGTCATATCGGCGTCCCCGTAGAGAAGAGAAGCGGTCTCGGGAGACATAAAGCTTTCCGAATATTTCGGCGCTTCGCTGTAATATACGTCGTATGCAGGGACGCTCTCAAGCGCAGCGAGCGCATCGAAAAGCAGGTCTGTCGCGTGTTGCGGACGCCTTTCAGTGCAGGACGAAAGAATGATAATAAAAGCGAGGATAAGTACGATTTTTTTCATATCTTGACGTCTCCTTTTTACTATCATATTCGATCGTTCTCACTAAAATTTCTCTAAAGAGAAATAAATTCACAGAAAACCCCTTGACCGAATAAAATCTTTGGGTTATAATGAACTGTACACGGATAAAATCAAGCGAAAGGAAGTGAAAAAATACCGTGAAGGGAAGAAAATATATAATTTACGGCATTTTGGCGCTTCTTTTTTTAACGCCCGGACTGCTCTCTCTCTTTCTGTATATGACCTCGGACAGCGTTTCGGGAACAGATAAGAGTGTTTCTCTTGAGATGATCGACAAAAGCGGCAGAGTTTTCACCTTTGAAAGCACGGACGATATGTCGATGCTGTTCCACGACATCGTTGACGACATCAAAAAAACACCTCACAACGGAGATCTCGGGGGATTCACCGAGGAGGACGCCTACAAGATAACCCTCGTTCAGAGCGGCAAAAAGACGAGCTACGATTTCTTCTTTGACAGAACCTCGCCAAGCTCCTGTCTTTTCAGAGACGAGGCGGGAAATATGTACGTCATCAAGGCGGCAAAGGCGATAGAATTTATGGATTCGATATACGCCGCATCTCTCTATCCTCACTCGAAAACGCCCGATCTTCAGATCAACGGACTTTCGGCGAAGCCGTCCGAAAGCCAGTGGGGATATTATTCGTACAGTAGCGTCAGACATAGTGTAGAGAGTGAAACAAGCTCACAGCCTGCAAGCGTTACGACCTCCTTCCTTGATTTCAAAATGTCGTTTGAAAAAGCGCCCGACTCGATACACATAGAGGTCGTCGATTCGCTCGGAATCGTCTTTTTCAGCGGTAATTATAACGATTTCGTTATGCAGGGACTCTTCTCGGGAATTACCGACTCAAATCTGTATAAATGCACCGTAAAGGCGGTCTGGAACGATATAGGAAGCGATTGCTGCGGAAGCGCGACCTACAATTTCAACCTCAGCGTTGACTTCGACCCGTCAGGCATCTTCTGGCTGAACGCAGATACGGTCGAGTGCGGCGGATTTGTCGTAATTTCGGGTAAAAACGTAATCAATAAGGACTCTGTAAAGGTCAGCGCGATCCCCTCACTCGGATACGAGCCCGTATTCTACGAGGACGGAGAATATATCCGCGCCCTCATTCCGATAAACATTCATAACGGCAAGGAAGAGATCATATATCAGATAAAGGTCGAGTATGACGGCACGTCAAGCGATCTTACCCTCAAAACGAGTCCGTCGAAGGCGTCGGGCAACACGAAATCGTTCGGCTCGGGCAAGATGGACGTATCCCTCAGATCGGAGGCGACACTGAAGGAGTTTGCCGATTTTGTAACGTCGGGCAAGTACGAGACCACGATCTATCAGAACTCTTTCTTCGTGCCTCCGAATCCCAATACGGTCAGAGCCACCTTCGGAGATACGGTCAAGAACACTTCGTCAAACAGTAATAATTTTACGTCGGGCGGAGTCGCACACGTTGTTTACAGTAGAGACGCTATTCAGGCTTGTATGTCGGGAATGGTAGTCAAGGTAGGCGTGACGAAATACGGCGGAAACACCGTAGTTATCGACCACGGACTCGGTCTGCGCAGCGTTTACTACTGCGTAAAGGAGGTAGTCGTCACAGAGGGCTCTATCGTTCAGGCAGGCGACGTTGTTGCAAAGGGCTGCGGCAGTAAGGGATATACGGACGGAGTGACCGTCTATACAGAGCTTTGGGTGGGAGATATTCCGGTATCCTACCGCTCTCTCAGCGAGGAGGGTGTATGCTTCGGTATAGACTATGGCACAGAACCGCCCGTAAATACCGAAAAGTGAAAAATATTGCAAAAATCTCTTTATTACCATTGACTTTTTACTAAAAGATTGATATAATAATACGGTAGCTTGCAAAAAATGCTTGCGAGCTACCGTAAATGAATTTATACGGGATATGAAATAAGACCATACCGGCCGGGGTTTTAGCGGTACCTTGAACCTGCAATCCGCTACAGCAGGGGTTATTTCCGCCTTTGAGGGCAGATCGGGTGTGGTCAGCACCGATCGTTTTGCGTGTTGAGGAATGGGTCCTGTGCAACTAATGGCTGTGAACCATGTCAGGTGGGAGACCAAGCAGCATTAAGCAGTATCACTTAGTGTGCCACGGGTCTGCCTGTTCGGAGCGCAGACGTCGGAGGGCGCGCGTTCGTTTCTGTTCGATTTGGCGGTGTATGGTCTTATTTTGTATCCTGTTTTTTTAGGCTTGAAACGGAGGGAAGTAAATTGGCAACACAAGGTGTGCATCAGGCGCTTTACCGTAAGTGGAGACCGACTACTTTTTCGGACGTTGTCGGACAGGAACACATAACGGGCGTTCTTAAATATCAGGTGGCAAACGGAAAAACGAGCCACGCCTACCTCTTCTGCGGATCGCGCGGAACGGGTAAGACCACCTGCGCAAAGATACTCGCAAAGGCGGTCAACTGTCCGAATGCAAAGGACGGCGAGCCTTGTAACGAGTGTGAGATCTGCCGCAGAATAGACAGCGGAATGTCTATGGAGGTCCTTGAAATGGACGCGGCAAGTAATACGGGCGTTGACTATATCCGTGACATAAGAGAAGAGGTCGTTTTCTCGCCCTCCGAGGTGGGAACGAGAGTCTATATCATAGACGAGGTACACATGCTCACAGAAAGCGCCTTCAACGCACTTCTCAAAACACTCGAGGAGCCTCCGCAAAAGGTAATCTTCATTCTCGCAACGACCGAGCTTCAGAAGATCCCCGCGACCATTCTTTCGAGATGTCAGCGCTTTGATTTCCGCAGAATCCCCGCGCAGACGATCAGCGACAGACTTTCGATGATCGCTCGCGAGGAGGAGATCCCGCTTACCGACGGTGCGTCAAGACTTATCGCAAGACTTGCTCTCGGCGGAATGAGAGACGCTATCAGTATGCTCGAGCTTTGTAGCGGCGAGGGCGGAGAAATAAGCGAGGAGAGAGTCTCGGCGGCAACAGGAATTATCGGACGCGAGTCGATAATAAGAACCGTCAAGGCGGTGCTTTCCGGCTCTTACGGAGAGATATTCTCGTCGGTTTCGGCGGTGTATTCCAATTCGTACGATATATCGTCCTTTATTGCAGAAATAATGCAGCTTTACCGCGACGTTGCGGTCTATAAAACTATGGTCGCCGCAGGCAAGACCATCTCGCGCGACGTTCTCGATCTCTCGGACGCAGAGCTTGCCGAAATCGTCGAGATAGCAGAGAAGGTAAGACACGAAACGGTAATTTATCATATCAAGCTTCTTGAAGAAGCGTTCCTCTCGATGTCGCGCGGAAGCGATAAGCGTATATGCGCCGAGATGACTCTTATGAGAATGTGCAGCGGAAGCACCTGGGACCTTTCTCCCGAGGCGCTCGCAGAGCGCATTTCCGAGCTTGAATCTCGCTTTGCGGAGGGCGGAGTATTTTCCGCACCGCGCCCCACCTTTGCCGAAAAGGCAGAGCCTGCAAGCGTCCCCGTGATAGAGGAAAAGCCGATAGCTGAGGCTAAAAAGCAGGAAGCTCCTGCCGAAACAAGGGTCGAAAAAAATCCCGTACCTGCGGTAGAAAATGCACCTGCCGCACCTAAAAGCGAAAAGATTGAGGAAAAGATAGAAGAGAAGAAGCCCGAGGTCAAGGCAGAGCCGAAGGCTAAGGTTCCCGCTTCGGCAAACGGACGCGAATGGACCGAATTTCCCGACTGGATCGAGGTCATCAGTGAGTACGATAAGATAGACCGAAGCCTCTCGCCCTTCCTCTCGCTCGCAAGCGCAGAGACGGACGGCGAAACGCTGAGAGTCAAATGCTCGGACAGCTTCTCAAAAATGATGCTTGAAAACGCGAAGGCAGAAAACTTCATAATGCGTTTCTCGGCATCGCGCGGATATATGTTTTCAAAGGTCACGATCGAGGTGTCTGACGCAAAGGACGATCAGGTCTCGATGTTTGACGGACTTTTATAAAATTTCAGGAGGATACTAAAATGAAATCAAGATTACCCGAGGGATACGGCGGCGGAGCGTCGAGTATGCAGGGAATGATAAGACAGGCTCAGAAAATGCAGGAGCAGATGGCTGCTCTTCAGGAGGAGCTTGACGCACGCGAATATGAGATCGCGGCAGGCGGCGGAGCAGTAAAGCTCACCATCAACGGAAAGAAAGAAATAAGCGCTCTCGACATCTCGCCCGAGATAGTTGATCCCGATGATATTGAAATGCTCTCCGATATAATTATTGCCGCAGTTAACGAGGCAATTAAGAAGGTAGAGGACACAAACAGCGCAGAAATGTCCAAGATAACCGGCTCGATGTCGATGCCCGGAATGTTCTGATATGGCAGAGTTCATCGCTCCTCTTGAGGAGCTTATAGAGGGCTTTGCGCGCCTTCCCGGAGTCGGCAGAAAGTCGGCAACGAGATACGCGCTCAGCGTTCTTGATATGCACGACGACGATATAATTTCCTTTGCAAACGCTCTTGCAAATGCAAAGACTCGCATTAAGAAATGCAAGATCTGCGGCAACTTCACCGATACCGAGATCTGTCCGGTCTGCGAGGATACCGAGCGCGCCCCGATAATCTGTGTTGTTGAGGACGTCCGCGCTCTTATGAGCATTGAAAAGGTGAGGGAATACCGCGGAAAATATCACGTTCTCGGCGGAGTGCTTTCGCCTATGAACGGTGTCGGACCCGATCAGCTCAATATCGCATCTCTGCTTTCGAGAATTGCGTCCGAGTCTATCGGAGAAGTCATTATAGCCACTAACCCGACGGTTGAGGGCGAAGCGACCGCTATGTACTTAACGAAGCTTCTCACCCCTCTCGGAGTCAAGACCTCGCGCCTTGCGTACGGAATCCCCGTAGGCGCAGACCTTGAATATACCGACGCTGTCACCCTTCTTCGCGCGCTTGACGGACGAAGAGAGCTTAACTGAAAACAAAAGTCACCTACGCTGATGCGTGGGTGATTTTATTTTTTGATAAACAGAGGCTTTCGTCGGGTAAAACGTGGAAAAAGGTATCAAAAAATGTAAGTAATAGCAATTTTTTATTTTTTTTTTTATTTTTCTCTTGACATTTGCGTTTTGTTTTGATAAAATAAATTAAACAGTTGTTTTCACTGTTGATCAAAATTATCTTATGTAAGGAGAATACGAAATGAAAAGATCAAGAAAACTCGCGTTTATCAGTCTTGCATGTGTTGTTGCAATGCTCTCAGGACTCTTCAGCACAGTTTCCTTATCCGCACTTGACGCAAACGATCCTGCCGCTTTAAGTGCAGAGGATGAGGTTACCTCTTACGGAACGATTCCTGCGGAGTATCCTGTTGACACGCACCCCTTCGCTCTGTTCACGGGTGAAACTTTTGTGGGCGCTTATACGAAATGGAAGGATGCGCTTACAGGTGCAACGAACGCCACCGCGGCATCCACCATCCTTGTCAGAAAGGACTGGACGGTTGATACGACAAACGGAGATTCGTCCAGCTCTGCGCTTGGCGAGCTTAAGGCTCCTCTTACCGTTGACCTTAACGGCAAGACTATGACCAGAGGCAACAAGCACCTCTTCCAGATGATGGGAAAGGGAAAGGACATTTCTCTTACCGTTAAGAACGGAACTGTTGCAAATACTGACAAGCTTCCGATCGTGTTCAATAACAGCGGTGACACTACCAACGTTGAGCACTTCACCGTAACCTTCGAAAACGTAACCTTCGTTACTGTTTCGGCAAGCCAGTACGTCCATATGGACTCCTACGGTGACGGAACTACCGGTCTTACCGCAGACGTTATTTATAACAACTGTACCTTCGATTATACCGGCCTTAGCGGTAATAATCAGATCATCTTCGAGCTTATCGACGATACCACAAAGACCATTGCCAACGATATCAAGATAACCGTCAACGGCGGTCAGTTCAAGGCAAAGACCTATGACAACCTTATCATTGCACGCTTTGACAACGCAAGAGACGGAGTTGTTCCCGATTCTGTCGTCTTCGGCAAGTATAACGGAAACTATACCAAGTTCACCGCAACCGCAGCGAGCGAAGCTCCGAACGTTGAGCTTGTAGGCGCAAACGGCGAGAAGATCGTATTCAAGAAGTCCGGCTCGGCTGACGCTCCCGTTTACACTATCGTTGCAAAGGGCGGAAACGCTCCCGACACAGGTGATACTACTGTACTCGCTATCATCGTAGCGGCAGTTGCGACCGTATCTCTTGCAGGCGTGTACTTTGCAAAAAAGCGCACCCTTGCTGAGTAATTGAGTGTTCACTGAAAAAAGAGCAAACGCAGAAGCGTTTGCTCTTTTTTGCGCTTTTTCACGCCCGATTTGGCGTGAAGATTCAAAGCGGAAATATGACGAAAACCCCGCTTTTTTGCGATACTTTGTGCAAGTTGTATATAATAATGCCTACAAATTATACAAAACGCCGAAAGTGAGGAAAGTTCACCTTTTTTTATTGACAACGGGGGGGTGCTGTGGTATAATGAACTTGCTATGTGATAGTATGCTGGAAACTATCCATAAATACACTTTTAAACAAAGAAAGGAAAGAAAGCAAATGAAAAAGCTAATTTCAATTATCCTTACGCTTTCGTTTGTTCTTACGCTTGTTCCGCTCACTTTCACCGCAAATGCGGCTGACGATGGTGCTGCAACCGTTGAGGACGAGGAAACTACGTATGGAGTAATTCCCGAAGAGTATGCTTCGGTTGATTCGTATCCCTTCGTTCTCTTCCAGAACGGCGAGGTTGTAGCAGGATATGCTTCGTGGGATGCATTTACTAAGGCATTCACCTCTGTAAATCTTTCTGCGGCAGATAAAAACGCTGTTCTTTATCTCAGAAAGGATTTCACAGAGTCT
>JAZSKY010000018.1:0-8238 GCA_045535095.1 Eubacteriales bacterium
GGCAATATTCCAGCATTTGTGCAAGTGGATTTTGATGAAATATGCGGTGGTGTTTATGATTGGATAGAAATAAAGGATACTATCATTCGTGAATGCGGTTGGGTGGCCCCCGAAGAAACCGATAAGGGATTACATACAAGTTGCAAAATTGAAAAATGCAAGGAGCATTCGCAATTTGCAAGATTTTAAGATATGAGAAGTACTATGATCCCATTCAGCGCACTTGAAATCGCGATTGCGAGCAGAAGCAATAATTTGTCGAGAGAGGAAGCTATGGAAGAATTGAAAAAATCGCTTGGCTTTTCGCTTGACGAAATCCCCGAGTGCGCAATCATGCGAGAGTACATAGAACGATGAACGCGGTTGTTTTTTATTCAAATACAGGGCAAAGCAAGGCGATCGCGGCATACTTTGCAAAGCAATTAAGGTATCCGCTTGCGGATATGGAAACAACATGTGCGGAGCATTATCGAAATCTCGTTCTTGTATTTCCTGTGCATTGTCAAAATATTCCCGATATCGTAAAGGTTTTTTTGAAGAATATATCAGTTGACAATCTAACGGTTATTGCCACCTACGGAAAAATGTGCTGTGGGAATGTGCTATGTGAAATTCAAAAAAACTATCAAAAGAATATTGTTGCGGGAGCGTATATCCCTACAAAACACTCCTACATAGACAATGACGATGTTTTCTGTGATTTTGACAAATTAAAGCTCATCGTTGAAAAAGTCAAAGAGCCTTCATATATACAACTCCCAAAGCTTTATAAAAATCCTTTGGCTGATGTTTTTCCAAAACTAAGAAGTAGGCTTGGACTCACGATACAAAGAAGCGCAGATTGCGGTGGGTGCAATCTTTGCGCTGGGCGCTGCTCCTTTGGAGCGATACAATCGGGCATAACCAATCGCAAGTGCATTAGATGCCTGAAGTGTGTTGAAGCCTGCCCACGTCAAGCCCTAAAAATCAAGTTAGGTTTGCCGTTAAAGCTATATTTACGCAAGAAAAAAACAAACGAACTTCTCATTTATGTTTGAATGATATGTTTCCGAAAACTGCTAAAAAATCAGAGACAAACGATACTTTTCCACCTACAAAATAGACCTTTTGGAGTCCCCACCCACGTTGAAAGTGTCGTGTGTCTCACACAACTTGACAACTAAGTTTACCTTTAAAACATAAAAGGAGAAAGTTAACAAAATGAAAAATTCCAACGAGAAAAATTTTGAAAGAGAGCTTCCGACAGGCTATAAGCAAGCTCTATACATTAATGCGAAAAGCGCTAAATTTGGCATCATATTCAACTTGATTTCAATTTTTGTGTGGTTCATCGTTATGGCGGCTGCTATTTTTTCATTGCGCTTCAAGACACACAATATCTTCGATTTAGACATCCGTCAATTCTGGTTGGCTTACTTAATTTTTCTCGTATCAATGGTAGGATATATCGTACTGCACGAGCTGGCACACGGTGCGGCTTACAAAACACTTACGGGAGAGAAGCTGACCTTTGGTATGAGCTGGAGCTGTGCGTTTTGCGGAGTACCGAATATATTTACATACCGTAAAACCGCCATTATTTCCACGCTCTCCCCGTTTGTTGTTTTTACGGTATTGTTTATCCCGATTTTAATCGTTCTTTATTGTTTTAGTCCCGTTTACTACTTAGTCGCAGCCTGCATTTTTGGGATTCATCTTGGCGGTTGTAGCGGAGATCTATATGTTTTTTGTCTTCTTGCAACCAAATTTAAGGACCGTAAAACGCTCATGCGTGACACGGGTCCTGAGCAGTTTTTCTACGTTATCGAGAAATGATACGGGCTTATTACCTCGCTCACAAAGTATCACCGCAAAACAAAGGAACCCCACATGAAAAAAGCATTTCTATTCATAATCACAGCAGGTATCCTCTGGGGTACGTCGGGAATATTCGTGCATTTTCTTGCGCCGTACGGGATAACCTCCCTGCAAATGACGAGCGCAAGAGCGATCGTTTCCCTTCTCTGCGTCTTTTTATACGCGCTTTTCAAGAAAAGAGAGGCGTTTTCGGTAAAGCCCGCTTACCTTCTTCTGTTTTTGGGCATCGGAGCTTCCCTTTTCCTTACCGCAAGCTGCTACTTTTCCTCTATGCAGATGACCTCGGTCTCGACCGCTGTCGTGCTTATGTACGCCGCACCGATATACGTTATGGTCTTTTCTCTTGCCTTTCTCGGTGAAAAGCTGACGAAAATAAAGGCGGTCTCGGTTATATGTATGCTTATCGGCTGCTGCCTTATCTCGGGAATCGTCGGCGGACTTAAATTCGATCCGCTTGGCGTACTTATCGGCGTTTTCTCGGGAATTTCGTACGCCGCATACAACGTACTCACAAAGATCGCAATGCAGAAGGGCATCTCGCCCACCTCAACCGTTTTGTACGGATTTTCCTTTATGGCGCTGATCTCGCTCGTCGGTCTTGATCCCAAGGGACTTTCGGAAAGCGTCTCGATAGCGCCCGCGGTCACTATCCCTCTGCTTATCGCGCTCGGAATCTGCACCTTCGTCATTCCTTACGTTTTATACACGCTTGCAATGAAGGATCTGTCGGCAGGAAGCGCGTCCGCGCTCAGCATAATCGAGCCGATGTCGGCAACTATTTTCAGCGTGATACTCTTTGGCGAAAAGCTCAGCGTATTCTCTGTAATCGGTATCGTTCTGATTCTCGGAGCGGTCTATCTGATGGGAAAATGCGAGGACAAATAAAATTAAGGCAAAAATACATATATCGAGGTAAATATGAAAAAAATTGACAAGAAAACCCTGTTTTTTGACGTTCTGACCGCGATTTTCGCAGGAATAATCGTCGGAACGGCATACCACTTTTTCCAGAACAGCAACGGCTTTGCTCCCGGAGGAGTGGGCGGTCTTGCGACCATCACACACCATCTGATCGCCGACAAAATAAGCTGGTCGATACTTATGATCAGCTTCAACCTGCCGATATTCATTCTCGTCAGCGCGATAGTAAACAAAAAGCTCGGACTTATGCTGAGTATATATATGCTCGTGCAGTCCTTCATTCCCCGTCTCTACGATGCGCTCGGCGCTTCGCCCTACTGCCTTGCAAACAGCGGCGAGGACTTCAACGTGGTTTTCGCCTGCATCGCAACAGGCGTTATCTCGGGATTTGGATTCTCGGTGATGCTTAAGCGCTTCGGCGCAAGCGGAGGAACGTACGGCATTTCGGCACTTATTAAGCACGCAAAGCCCGAAACGAACATAGCTTACGTATCCTTTATCATGGACGCGAGCGTTGTGTTCATCGCCTTCTTCGTTTACGGTATGAAGGTAACTCCGGTTATCTGTACTCTTCTTAACCTCTTTATTGCAAACATAATCGTTGACAACGGACTCAGCGGTATCAAGAACGGCTACAAGTTCGAGATAGTGACGAGTCATCCAAACGAAATTGCCGACGAGCTGATGACTCGCTTAAAGCACGGCGTTACCGAGATAAGTGTTCACGGTATGTACTCGGGCGAGGACAAATATATGCTCGTTTGCATCATAAACAAGCGTCAGATAGGCGAAATGATGAAGATAATCAAAAAATATCCCGACTCGTTTGCAAGCTTTGAAAAGGTAAACGAGGTTTTCGGAAACTTTAAGCGCAAGGTTTAAAATTCTGCGTACAAATTTATTGACAAACAATGCTTTAAAATATAAAATATAGATAAGATCACAATCAAAGGAGAAAACAGATGAAAAGACGGTGGACTATCGAAGAAGCAAACGAGTGGCTTCACAGAATCAACCACAACGATATTTTTGACGTATATCCCCTTCTCTACATCACGAACGTAGCAAACTACTGCTGGGGATTCGTTCTCGGCAAGACTCAGACTCACGAGCCCTGGCCCGTTATGTGGGAGCAGTGGGACAAGGGTGAGGACCACGGATACGACTTCACCAAGTGGCAGCACGATCTGTTCAGACCCAATCTCCGTCCGTACGATCCTCGCGAGATAGCACTCATCGAGCGCTTCAACAAAATGGCGTCCGACGAGGGCAGATAAGCCAAAACAATGAAAAAAACACTTGTTACACCGAATTTATCTCGGTATCCGAGTGACGTCAGGTCGCTGATGGAGGGCGCAAAGGTCTATGACAGCAGCTGCTCTCCCGAGGCGCACGTGCTGTTTATAGATAAGGACGGCGGATATTTCGTCAAGTGCGCTAAAAAGGGTACGCTTCGTAGAGAGGCGATAATGACCGAGTATTTTCACAAAAAGGGACTCTCTCCGCGCGTTATGAGCTATATGTCGATCTGCGAGGATTTCCTTGTAACGGAAAGAGCGCTCGGCGAGGACTGCACAAGCGAGATTTACTTGTCCGATCCGAAAAGGCTTTGCGATATTACCGCAGAGCGTCTGCGCGCACTTCACGAGCTTGACTTCTCGGACTGCCCGATAAATCACACGGCGGAATATATCGCAGCTGCCGAGAAAAATCACAAAAACGGCGCGTACGATACCTCCCTTTTCCCCGACAACTGGGGATACGCTTCCGCCGACGAGGCCTGGAGCGCAGTACAAAAAGGAAAAAAGCACCTGAAAAACGAGGTGCTTCTTCACGGCGACTACTGCCTACCGAATATTATGCTCGACTCATGGAGCTTCAGCGCGTTTATCGACGTTGATCACGCGGGCGTTGGAGACAGACACGTTGACCTTTTCTGGGGCGCGTGGTCACTCTTTTTCAATCTGAAAACCGATGCGTACAGAGACAGATTTTTTGATGCGTACGGCAGAGACCTTGTAAACGAGGAAAAGCTGCGCATTATCGCCGCATTCGAGGTTTTCGGATAAAAAGCGAAAGAAATTAAAGAAATGGCAATTAAAGACGGACTTTCAGGCGCGTCCTCCTCTATGAACTCCTTTCTTATGATAGGACAGTCCAATATGGCAGGACGAGGACATTTTCACGAGGTTGAAAAGATAAACAATAGGCTTTGCCACATGCTCCGTATGGGCAGATGGCAACGTATGAGCGAGCCGGTAAATCCCGATCGCGATATGTTTAATCCCGATTGGCACAGCGGCGTATCGCTTGCCGCAAGCTTTGCGGACGATTTCGCAAAGGCGAGCGAAAAGCCTGTCGGACTTATTCCCTGCGCTGACGGCGGAACGTCCATGGATCAGTGGGCAGAGGGCGGAGTGCTTTACGATCACGCTCTCTTTATGACACGCCTTGCAATGCGTACCTCAACTCTCTGCGGAATACTCTGGCATCAGGGCGAGAGGACTGCGGAAGCATCGAGAGGGTTGACGCCTACAAGGAAAAGTTTATTTCGATGATAAGCGCTCTGCGTCACGATCTCGGAAACGAGAATATCCCCGTAATTATCGGAGAAATCGGAACGAATATCGGTGAGCGTCACGGTCTTGGTGACAGAGCCGAGAAGCTTAACGCGGTCTTTCACGAGATAGCAAAGGAGATTCCTATGTGCGCCGTCGCATCAAGCGAGGGCTTCACTCTGAACTCTGACGAGCTTCATTTTGACGCAAAGTCGCTTCGAGAATTCGGACACAGATATTTTCAGGCGTACCTTTCCCTTTTATAAGGGGAGCGAGTCGGAAACTATATCGCACAGATGACAGGGCTCGACCTCGCCGTGTGCGAGAGACTCAAGAAACTTTCTCGCGCGAATGACGTCGCGGCAGATATCGTCAGCTCGTGAGACCTCTCCGCCCGACGATATTTCTATCGAGCAGATACTTTCTCCGCCATCTTCATTTATATCAAGAATATAGGCAGCGCTCCTGCCACTCGACAGTCGCTTGTCTATTTTAATACGTGTCATTTTACACCTCAAGGCACAACATCTTGTGTCAACTTTTCTCTTTCAGTATCTATATGATACCATTTTACACGCTTTGTGTCTCCTATCAAAAAGGCGAGTTTTTCGACATTTGACGATTCAAAAAACTCACTTTACCCCTTATTTGACATTTTAAGATCAGGAGCTTTGTGAGATTTGTGCATAAATTTTCACAAAAATCCGCATTTTTCCAAATTACGACCGACACACTATATATTGTAGTTTGGCAAGATCCCCGAAAGGAATAAAAAATGAACGAAAACAATCAGAAAGAACAGAAAAAGATGAGCGCCGCGCTCTCGCTGGCGTGGGTCTTTTTCAAAATAGGACTGCTCACCTTCGGCGGCGGTTACGCAATGATCCCGATAATTCAGTCCGAAATATCCGAAAAGCGTAAATGGATAAGCGAGGAAGAGCTTATGCAGGTCGTAACTATCGCGGAATCGACTCCCGGTCCTATCGCGATAAACGCGGCAACCTACGTCGGATACAAGATCTGCGGTGTGCTTGGATCGGCGGCGGCAACTATTTCGGTAGTGCTTGCCCCCTTCACGATAATTTATCTCATTTCGCTCTTCCTTGAGAGCTTTATGAGCTTCACCCTCGTTGCAAACGCATTCCGCGGCATACAGATCGCAGTTGCATTCCTTATCCTTATGGCAGGAATTAAGTTCATTAAAAAGCTCAAAAAAGAGCCTTTTAACACGCTTCTCGTTTCGCTGACGATCGCAGTAATGCTCGCTCTCGACGTTTTTGCCCTCTCGTTCTCCTCGGTATATCTCGTTCTTATGGGCGCGCTCGCAGGACTTGCGGTAACCGCACTTAACCTTTCCAGACAGAAGAAAAACGGAAAGGAGAGCAAAAAATGATCTATTTACAGCTTTTTCTCACCTTTTTTAAAATAGGAATCGTCTCGTTCGGCGGCGGATACGCAATGCTTGCCCTTATGACCGACGAGGTTATCGCTCACGGCTGGCTGGGCGGCGAGATGATAAAGAATTTTATCGGTATTGCCGAGTCAACTCCCGGACCTATATCGGTAAATATGGCGACCTTCGTCGGAAGCTCGCAGGCCGGATTTTTAGGCTCTCTCTGCGCTACTCTCGGTCTTATCACCCCTTCGTTTATCATCATTCTTATAATCGCTACTCTGCTTAAATCCTTTATGAAAAATCCGCTCGTCAAAGGCGCGCTTGACGGTGCGCAGCCGGTGGCGGTCGGACTTATCGCGGCAACAGGTATCAGCTTTATGATAGCCGTTTTCTTCCCCTCCTTCGGAAGCGCAAATATTATTTCGGCGATAAAGGGTATAAACAAGGACGGTGCGACCTATATAATCGCCGCGCTCATTTTCGCTTTTATTCTTATCTTCGAGAAGATAAAGAAAAAGAAGCCCTCGCCCGTAACCCTTATAATTTTCTCGGCAGCTATGGGAATTATCGTTTGCCCGATAATTGATCTGATAAAATGAGGGAGACACTTCCAAGCTGCGCCATTTTAGGCGACGAGGATCGCTTTTCAGCGGCATGCGACCTCGCCCGAAACCACGCACACAGCGAAAACGAGGGCGAAGGCATCGGCACTCTTGCCGAGAGACGGCTTCACAGCGTACTTAAATTCTACTACGAAAGCGATATTTCCTGCCACGAAATAAAGATCGGACGTCACTTTGCCGACATCGTGACCGGCGGTCAGATAATCGAGATACAAACGGGCGATCTCGGGCGGCTCAGAAAAAAGCTGGACGTTTTTCTCGAAAATCATACGGTAACTGTGGTGCATCCACTCGTTAAAAACTGCACGATAACGAGAATTGATCCAAAGACGGGCGAGAGCCTTGAAAGGTACAAAAGCCCCTATCACGAAAATCTTTACAGTGCCGTTCCCTGTCTTTACAGCATAAAGCCGTACCTTAAAAATCCAAATCTTGCCCTGCGATTCGTTTTCATTTCGGTCGAGGAATTCCGTTCGCCGAAAAGCAAAAAATGGGGATCGCGCCGCGGCTCGGTTCGTCTTGAACGCTTCCCCGAGGCTATCCACTACGAAATAGACCTCTCCACACCCGAGGACTACAAGATCTTTTTGCCCGAAGGACTTCCCGAAAATTTCACCTCGTCTGACGTGAAAAAGCTCGCGAAATGCCCCGATCCTTCCCTGCTTCTGAACGTTTTGAACGAGGTGGGAATCGTCGAGCGCATCGGCAAAAAGGGAAATTCGTACGTATATAAGGAAAAATAAAAACCGACAGAAAGGGCTATTTCTCACAAGGAAGTTAGCAAGTCCTTGTAGGGACAGGCGTCCTCGACTGTCCGTAAAGGTATAAATGCAACGCAGAAAACAAATAATTACCAAGTCGGAGGCCAAGCGGTCTTAGAAAG
>JAZSKY010000006.1:0-18654 GCA_045535095.1 Eubacteriales bacterium
CTCCCCTCGCGCCGCTTCGCTACCCATCAAGGGGAAGGCATCAGAGGTGCATTTCCCTATGGGAAATGAAATTTAGTCGAATAAAGTCAAAATTTTCCCTTTCTATTGACATAAAAGATCCTTCGTGATATAATTACATTATTATTTTACGTTTAAAACGAAAGGCAGAAGTCAAAATGGTAAAGCTTACAAACGGCGGCGTTTTCTACAAGGACGGAAAATTCTCTGACAAGAGCACTCTTTCGGTAGAAGAAGCGCGCAAAAACACTATTGCATACTCGATACTCACCTCTCATAACGTATCGGGAAACGATTCTTTTCTTAACATCAAGTTCGATGCTATGGCATCGCACGATATAACCTACGTCGGCATTATTCAGACCGCAAAGGCGAGCGGACTCAAAAAGTTCCCTCTCCCCTACGTTCTCACAAACTGCCACAACTCTCTTTGCGCAGTAGGCGGAACGATAAACGAGGACGACCACGTTTTCGGTCTCTCTGCGGCAAAGAAATACGGCGGAATCTACGTCCCTGCGCATCAGGCGGTAATTCACTCCTTTATGCGTGAAAACTTCGCAGGCTGCGGCAAAATGATCCTCGGCTCTGACAGCCACACAAGATACGGCGCTATCGGCTGTATGGCTATAGGCGAGGGCGGCCCCGAGCTTGTAAAGCAGCTTCTTAACCGTACATACGATATAAAATATCCCGATGTCATCTGCGTACGTGTCACTGGTGCGTCCCGCATGGGCGTCGGCCCTCAGGACGTCGCTCTCGCCCTTATCGGCGCGACCTTCAAATCGGGCTTTGTAAAGAACAAGGTGCTTGAATTTATTGGAGACGGCATTGCAAATCTTCCTATGGAATTCCGTAACGGCATCGACGTTATGACCACCGAGACCACCTGTCTCTCGTCCATCTGGGCAACCGACGGCGAGACCGAAAAGTATCTTACGGGTCACAAGAGAGCGTCCGAGTACAAGAAGCTCTCTCCCAAGGAAAACGCGTACTACGACGGACTCGTTGAGATCGACCTCTCGGCAGTTGAGCCGATGATCGCTCTTCCCTTCCATCCGAGCAACACCTACACGATAAGAGAATTCCTCGCTAATGCGCCCGAAATTCTCGCCGAGGTCGAAAAGACCGCAGTCAAGCAGCTCGGTATCCCCGAGGGACGCCTTGACCTTGTCAGCAAGTTCTACGACGGCAAGATGCACGTCGATCAGGGCGTTATCGCAGGCTGCGCAGGAGGAACGTTCGACAACCTCACCGCGGCGGCAGACATACTTAAAAACCAAAGCACGGGCAACGGCGCATTCTCGCTCTCGGTTTATCCCGCGAGCCAGCCCGTACTGCTTGAGCTTATGAAGAACGGAGTTGCAGAGACTCTCGTTTCGGCAGGCGCTACCCTTCGTACCGCGTTCTGCGGACCTTGCTTCGGCGCAGGTGACGTACCCGCGTGCGGCGGACTCTCGATAAGACACTCGACGAGAAACTTCCCGAACCGCGAGGGATCGAAGCCGAGCGACAATCAGATCGCGGCAGTTGCTCTTATGGACTCGCGCTCGATCGCGGCAACTGCGGCAAACGGAGGTGTCCTCACCCCTGCTGACGAGTTTGAGGGCGAATTCACCACATACGATTACAACTTCAACAGCGAGGTTTACGATAACAGAATCTACAACGGATACGGAAATCCCATTCCCGAGACCGATCTCGTCCTCGGACCTAACATCACCGACTGGCCGAGTATGCCTGCACTCGCAGAGGACCTGCTTATCAAGGCAGTCTCGATAATAAACGATCCCGTTACCACGACCGACGAGCTTATCCCCTCGGGTGACACCTCGTCCTACCGCTCGAACCCTCTCCGTCTTGCACAGTTCACTCTGTCGAGAAAGGATCCTGCGTACGTTTGTGAGGCAAAGAAGGCTCTCGAAGCGCCCGACAAGGCGATCCTTGACAAGGTTTCCGAGATCGCAGGAAGAGCTATTGCCGCAGAGGATCTCCAGATAGGAAGCACGATCTGCGCTCTTCGTCCGGGTGACGGAAGCGCGCGTGAGCAGGCGGCATCCTGCCAGAGAGTTCTCGGCGGAAGCGCAAATATCGCGCTTGAATACGCAACCAAGCGTTACCGCTCTAACCTTATCAACTGGGGTATGCTTCCCTTCACCTACAAGGGCGAGCTTAGAGTTGAAAAGGGCGACTACATCTTCGTTACGGGCGCAAGAAGTGCGGTCATTTCGGGCGCTGAAAAGGTTGATGCTTTCGTTATAAACGAGAACAAATGCGAGAAGATCGAGCTTCTCCTTGAAAACCTCTCAGACGGAGAGAGAGAGATCCTTGCAGACGGCTGTCTCATCAATCACTACGCAAAATAAGTCAAAATGTCAATTTTGTGCAAGTTTCGGTCAATATTCGTATTGAAATAAGGACTTGAGGTGTTATATAATTACTATAGACTCAAATATTTTTCCAAAATGAAAGAGGTAAAAAATGATCAGAGTAACCGTATGGAATGAATTTTTCCACGAACAGCACAAGGAAAACGTAAAAGCTATATATCCCGAGGGTATGCACAAGACTATCGCGGCATTCCTCGGCACAGAGGAGGACATCACCGTCAGAACGGCAACTCTTGAGGAGCCGAACTGCGGACTCTCCGAGGAGATCCTTAACGAGACAGACGTTCTCATCTGGTGGGGACACATGAAGCATAAGGACGTTCCCGACGAGGTCGTTGATATGGTGCAGAACGCAGTTCTCAAGGGAATGGGAATGATATTCCTCCATTCTGCGCATCACTCCAAGCCCTTCAAGCGCCTTATGGGTACTCCCGCAAATCTTTGCTGGAGAGAAAACGGCGATTTCGAGAGAATCTGGGCAGTAAGCCCCGCGCATCCTATCGCGCAGGGACTTCCTATGTATTTTGAACTCGAGCATGAGGAGACGTACGGTGAGCCCTTCGATATTCCCGAACCCGATGAGCTTGTATTTATCGGCTGGTTTGAGGGCGGCGAGGTGTTCCGTTCGGGCTGCTGCTACCGCAGAGGTCAGGGCAAGATATTCTACTTCCAGCCCGGTCACGAGACCTATCCTACCTACTACAACGCAGCCGTTCAGCAGGTTATAAAGAACGCTGTAAGATGGGCGTACCCCGACAGACGCATCGACACGCTCGTTGCTCCTCACGTAAGAAAGATCGGCACGGGCGACGAATACATCATCGTCAAAAAGTAAAATCAAACTCTCTCCGAAAATACGGAGAGAGTTTTCCTTTTTCTATTGACAAATCGGGTAAATGATATTAAAATATATATATTTGAAAGGTGGTAAAACGATGAAAAAATTCCTTCTTCCCGAAAACGGCAATTTCTACAAGGCTAATCTCCACAGCCACTCCAATCTGTCGGACGGATGCTTCACACCCGAGGAAATGAAAAAGGCGTACAAGGATCGCGGATATTCGATCATCGCTTTCACCGATCATAATATTATGATCGATCACTCCGACCTTAAAGACGACGATTTTCTCCCCCTTCGCGGATTTGAAATAGACGTCACCGAGGATCTTCCCGACGTAACGTTCAAGCACAAAAGGACCTGCCACATCTGTTTTATCGCGCTTGACGAGGACAACTACACGCAGGTATGCTGGCACAGAAAAAAGTACCATCACCCCAAAAACGTTATAAACAACGTTGATAAGGCTATTTTCGACGAAAACGAGCCTGATTTCGAGCGTTACTACTCTCCCGAGAGAATCAACGAGATAATAAAAATCGCGCGCGAGCATAGATTTTTCGTCACCTACAACCACCCCTCGTGGTCGCTTGAAAGCTATCCCGAATACACCGCATACGAGGGTATGAACGCATACGAGATATACAACGCCGCAGAGGTACACGGATATCTCGATCACACTCCCCACGTTTACGACGATCTTCTCCGCACCGGACACAGAATATACTGTATCGCGACAGACGACAACCACAACTGCGGTGTGCTTGGCGCGAAAAACGAGTCCGCGTTCAAGGGAATGACTATGATAAAGGCGGACAGCCTTGACTACCGCACTATCACAAAGGCTCTCGAGGACGGCAACTTTTACGCATCCACAGGTCCCGAAATATACTCGCTCTACTTTGAAAAGGACGACGAGGGTGCAAGAGTACACGTCAAGTGCTCGGACGCAGAGCGTATAAGATTCAATACGGGAATGCGCGTTGCGGCGTGCAGACACGCCATAGACGGTCCTCTTACCGCCGCCACCTTCAAGGTTGAGCCCGACTTCAAATATATCCGCATAACGATCGAGGACGCAAGCGGAAAGTGCGCGCACACCAATGCGTATTTCACCGACGAGCTGTTTGCAGAGTAAAATCGCTACAAAATCTACATTTTTTTACTCAAAATAGTGTCAAAATAGTATTTTAACAGAGGTTTCTGTGATATAATAAACAAAACAATTTATTCCAACGGGAAACAAATCTTATGAAGCTTATGAAAAAACTTATAGCGACAGCGCTTCTTATCATTATGGCGCTCTCGCTTCTCGTGTCCTGTAAGTATCCCGCAGAGACTCCTGCAGGTCCCGTTGAACCTGAAGCACCGCTGAACTAAACCGACATCAGTGCATACCGCATAATTTATCCCGATGCCGCAACGTCGGACTTCACAAACTACGTCAAGCTGTTCAAGTCTGAGCTTGCGCGTTACACCAAGGCAGATCTTATAATGTCTAAGGACGAACTCGCTGAGGCTGAGGGAGCAAAGGAAATTCTCCTTGGAGAGACCAACCGCAGCGAAAGCGTTACCTGCACGAATCTTCTCTCCTCGTCGCGCGACAACGCATTCACTATCAGAATGACCGACAACAAGATCATAATTGCCGCAAAGAACGACGAGGCTCTTATCAGAGCAATGAAATACTTCCTTGTAACCTATGCAGAGCCTGCTCAGAACGACAACCACGTAGCTATCACTATGGGAGCAGTCGATAACGGTACGGTTGATCTTAACTCGATCATCTTTGACAACTATACCGAAATGAGCACGAAAGTATCCTCGGCAATCTCGATAAGCGGAAGAGACTTTACGGGTCACTGCGGATACGAAACTCTTATCGAGCTCGGTCATAACGGCGAAAACAACGGAGCGCTTTTCGCTTCCTTTGCTACGTACAGTCAGCAGGGATATATGATCTACAAGAGTACCGACGGCGGAAAGGCACAGAAGCTCGTTTACAAATATTCTACCGATATGAAGACATGGGTAGGTCAGGACGGCAAGACCGATGTTACAGACGATCCTATCATCGTTGCAAACTGCGATCAGTACAACGTACGTCCCGGAATGATCTCGATAGCGAAAATGGGCAACGGCGAATACTTTATGACCTACGAAATATGTAACCTCAACGGTTGTCCCATTTATTACAGAAAGAGCACGAGCATTTCCGATTGGCCGAACAAGGGCGACCTCGGAACAGAGATCGTAAGCGTTGACGGCAAGAAGCTCGGAAGCGCTCCCTGGTGCGCGTGGACGCCTGCCGGCGGCGAGTGCGGAACGCTCATCGTTATCGGAGACCGCAAGACACTCTTCCTCAGCTTCGACTACGGCGAAACCTTCATTTCTATCACAAACCCGATGTATGAAGGACAGATCGGATCGGAGAAGGAGTCTTACAGCCCCTTCCTTGGCTTCGGAAGCGATCCTACACTTCTCTACTACGTTGATAACCCGATCGATCCCACCTACGGATATCAGAAGGTTTATTTCAAGAGCATAAAGATATGGTAAAAACAAAATGCAAGGACTTTTCGTCCTTGCATTTTTTATTATTTAACTACCTCGACCTTGATGATGTTCGTGTTTCCGGGCGCGCCGTTTATCTGACCGCCGGTGAGGACCACGTTGTCTCCCTTGGAAAGTCCAAGCACCTTTTTCGCCTGTCTCATAGCCTGATAGAAGATGACCTCTATCGAGGTGAATTCCTCGCTCATTACCGGGGTAACGCCCCAGCTGAGGTTAAGCTTTCTCCATGCCCTTTCCTCGGTAGTCATACCGATTATATCAACGGGGCTGCGGAAGCGGCTGACCATTCGTGCGGTCTGTCCGCTCTTCGTGCTTATTACCATAGCCTTCGCATTAACGTCTATCGCCATAGCGCAGGTTGCGTGCGAGATCGCGTCAAGATTGTTTCTGATTCTGAACTCGGTGGATAAAAACCAGTGCTTGTAGTCGATTCTCTTTTCGGTGAACGCGGCGATCTCCGCCATATTTCTCACCGCATCTACCGGATATTTTCCTGCCGCAGTCTCACCCGAAAGCATTATTGCGGACGATCCGTCGTAAACCGCGTTTGCAACGTCGGATATCTCGGCGCGAGTGGGACGGGGATTGTTTATCATAGATTCGAGCATCTCGGTTGCGGTTATGACTCGCTTGCCGAGAAGTCTGCACTTGTTTATAAGATATTTCTGAACCGAGGGGACTTCAACGAAGGGAATTTCAACTCCGAGGTCACCTCTTGCGACCATAATTCCGTCGGCAATATCGCATATTTCCTCGATGTTGTCAACGCCTGCGCGGTTTTCTATCTTTGCGATGATGTCGATATCCGATCCGCCGTTCGCGTTGAGAAATTCTCTTATCGAGAAGATGTCGCTCTTTGTGGATACGAATGACGCCGCAACGAAATCTATATCGTTTTCGATACCGAAAAGAAGGTCTGCCTTGTCCTGCTCGCTGAGGTATTCGCCGTCAAGCACCTTGTTCGGGAAGTTCATACTCTTTCTGTCCGAAAGAATGCCGCCGTGGATAACTCTGCAGTGTGCGTTGCTGCCCTCAAGGCTCTCGACCTCAAAGCTGACGAGTCCGTTATTTACAAGGATCGTGTCTCCTACCGAAAGCTCTTCGATGAGATGCTTGTACGTAACCGAAACTCGCGTTTCGTCTCCGATTATATCGTCGGTGGTGAATGTAAATTTATCCCCGTCATTAAGGGTTATTTTTTTATCCTCAAAGGTCTTGATGCGGTACTCGGGGCCCTTGGTGTCAAGCATTATCGCGATCGGCATGGAAAGATCGCTTCTTACCTTTTTTATAAGGTCTATGATCTTTTTGTGATCCTCGTGAGAGCCGTGCGAGAAGTTGAGACGGGCAACGTTCATACCCTCCTTGCACATCTGTATAAGCGTTTTTTCATTGTTGCACGCGGGTCCTATCGTGCATATAATTTTCGTTTTACGCATTGTTTTTCACCTTAGTTACTCGAATTTTTAAGCTTTGCCTGTGCCTTGAGTCTGTTTGCGGTGTTGAGGATAAGCTTTCTTATTCTGATATTGCTCGGTGTTACCTCGATAAGCTCGTCGGCATTGATAAACTCGATTGCCTCTTCAAGGCTCATTATCTTCGCGGGAGTGAGAATAAGCTTCTCGTCCGCGCCCTTGGAGCGCACTGCGGTAAGATGCTTTTCCTTGCAGGGATTTATCGTGATATCGCCGAGCTTGGGGTTTTCACCGATGACCATTCCCTCGTAAACGGGAGTCTGAACACCGATAAAGAGCTGTCCGCGATCCTGAGTATTGTAAAGTCCGTAGGAGGTGGTAACTCCGTTTTCACTTGCAACGAGAGAGCCGGTATATCTTGCGGTGATCTCGCCCTTGTACGGCTGATAGCCGTCAAAAACAGTGTTGAGTATTCCCTCTCCGCGCGTGTCGGTCATGAACTTGCTTCTGTAACCGAAGAGGCAACGGGTAGGAATGACGTATTCGAGCTTCGTTCTCGTTCCGTTGGAGCTTACCGACATATCAACGAACTCGCCCTTACGTGCGCCAAGCTTTTCCATAACTGCGCCTGCGTATTCGCTTCCGACGTCGATATAAACTCTCTCCATCGGCTCGCATTTTACACCGTCGATATCCTTGTAGATAACTCTCGGCGCGGATACTGCGACCTCAAAGCCCTCGCGGCGCATATTCTCGATAAGTATCGAAAGGTGCATTTCTCCGCGTCCTGCTACCTTAAAGCTGTCTGTGGTGTCACCGTCCGAAACTCTGAGGGATACGTCCTTAAGAAGCTCGTCGTAAAGGCGCTTTCTTATCTGGCGCGAGGTGACGAACTTACCCTCTCTGCCTGCAAAGGGGCTATCGTTGACCGAAATGGTCATTTCGAGAGTAGGCTCGCTTATCTTGACAAAGGGAATGGGGGTGGGATCTGCCACCGAGCAGATGGTGTCTCCGATATTCAGCTCGGATGCACCCGAGAAGCATACGATGTCTCCGGGGTACGCCTCATTTACAGAGACCTTGTTTAGTCCGTCAAACTGCTGGAGAGATACGACTCTCGTCTTTACGGGAACGCTCTGATTGTGGTAGTTGCATATTGCAACCTCGTCGCCTACGTGGATAACTCCGCGCTCGATACGTCCGACGCCGATTCTTCCAACGTATTCGTTGTAGTCGATAGAGGAAACGAGGAGCTGAAGTCCGTCCTCCTCGTCTCCCTCGGGAGCCTTCATGTATTCAAGTATAGTGTCGAAAAGGGGCGAAAGGTCTGTTCCCGGCTCCTCGGGTGAGAAGGAAGCAGTACCTGCTCTTCCCGAGCAGAAGAGCATCGGGGAGTCAAGCTGCTCCTCGGTAGCCTCAAGGTCGATAAGAAGCTCAAGCACCTCGTCCACAACCTCGTGGATACGCGCGTCGGGCTTGTCGATCTTGTTTACTACTACGATAACTCTGTGGTTAAGCTCGAGCGCTCTCTGAAGCACGAAGCGCGTCTGGGGCATAGGTCCTTCAGCCGCGTCAACGAGAAGAAGCACTCCGTTTACCATTTTGAGTATTCTCTCAACCTCACCGCCGAAGTCTGCGTGTCCGGGGGTGTCGATAATGTTGATCTTTGCGTCCTTGTAATATACGGCCGTGTTTTTAGCGAGAATTGTGATTCCGCGCTCTCTTTCGAGGTCGCCCGAGTCCATAACTCTTTCTGTGGTCGTCTGATTGTCGCGGTAGATACCGCCCTGTCTGAGCATCTCGTCAACGAGGGTGGTCTTACCGTGGTCAACGTGTGCTATGATTGCTATGTTTCTTAAATCGTTTCTTACCAAAATCGTTTACCTCTTGTTTTAGATTTCCTTGATTTTTACCTGATTTTATTCAAACAAGTTATTATAACACATTTTATTTAAAAATAAAATACATTTTGCAAATTTTTTAAGACTTTTTTATTTTATATTGAAATATATAGGGAGATATTGTATAATAAAGGTGGTTTTATTACTCGTTAAGACATTCGAAAAAAATGAAAAGGTGCTTGCCTTTTTTCTGGTTCATTTCTGTGCCGACAGAAATGAACCAAAGAGCGGCTGTTAGGGAGGGAAAAATTTCTCCCTCCCTTCAGGAAACACCCTCCCTCTAATTAAACGTTAAAAGCGCGCGTAGGGCGTGCGCGCTTTTAAAGCGCCTCAAAAAAAAGATTCGGCGCAGATTGCTCTTCGCGGCGCAAGAGGAAAGTGCGCCGCGGTTAGCTCCTTCGAATATTATAAACGATTATCCAAATTCACAGATAACGCAACAGTTGTTTCAAGTGGTTTTGAAGAGGATTGGAGATTTTACATAAATCCATCACAAAAACCGGAAATTTTCAATCCTATTTTCAAAAAAACAACACATACACTTTTTAATTAAAGTTTTTGGGAAAGCTTGAAAACCCTTTTTTCAAAAAGGGTTTTCAATAACGTTTTTGAGAGGTATGGAAAATGTCAATTTTCAAGAAGAAAATGCCGAAAAACACAAATAGCCGCGCATATCGCGTCAAGATGGCAGAGTTTTTAAACGGCAGAGCAATAAAATACTGCTCCGAGCGTATCGACGGAGTCGAAAACGTCGTCGGAAAGTCGGGCAGTCTGACCATCCGAAACGGAGAATTTCTCGTCTTTTCGTCCGGAGACATCGTAATGCGCGCAAAGATCGAGGAGTTAAACGCGTCCGAGCTTTTGTCTCTTGAGGGAGTCATTCTGACTGCTCCCGACTATGAGCACGGCGGAGCCGAGCGAACGATCATAGCCTACTACACTTACTATCGGAAGTGAATTATGTTTTCAAGAGTTTACGTTGAAATAACCAATATCTGCAACAAAAGCTGCTCCTTCTGTCACGGCACGAAGAGAGAAAAGAGAGCTATGACGATGGACGAGTTTGCGCTCGTTTGCGACAGGCTCTCGGGCGTGACAGAGTACATATATCTACACGTTATGGGCGAGCCGACCGTTCACCCTCTGCTCTGCGATTTCATTTCGCACGCGAGCAAAAAGGGCTTCAAGGTTGCCGTCACCACCAACGGAAGTCTGCTTCCAAAATGCGGCGACAAAATGATCGACGCAGGCGTTTACAAGGTGAATATCTCGCTTCACAGCTTTGAGTCGGGCGAGAGCGAAAAGCACTCGGAATATATAAACGGCTGTCTCGATTTCGCCGACAAGGCGTCAAGGCGCGGCGTTCTGACCGTTCTAAGGCTCTGGAATGGCGGAGTTACCGACACCTTCAACAACGAGACGCTCGCGATTTTGCACGAAAGATTCCCTGAAAAGTGGCATTTCGGCGCACGTGGCGCTCGCATTCGCGACAAGCTTCATCTTGAAAACGCAGAGCGATTTATCTGGCCCGATATGAAAAACGAGGATCTCGGCGACGACCTTTTCTGTCACGGACTCGGCGACCATTTCGGCATTCTTTCAAACGGAGACGCCGTTCCCTGCTGTCTCGACGGAGACGGTGAAATACGCCTCGGAAATATCTACACCGAGGAGGCGGAGGAGATTCTCAATTCCCCTCGCGCACTTGCTATAAAAAACGGATTTAAAAACAAAAAGGCCGTCGAGGAGCTTTGTAAAAAATGCCCGTACGCACGGCGATTTAAGATATAAAGGAATTAAACGATGCTAAAAAGATTCATATCGTATTACAAAGGGCATACCCTGATATTTTCTCTCGATATGCTCGCGTCCCTCGCGGTCGCGCTGATCGGTATTTTGTACCCGATAGTCACGCGAAGAATGCTCAACGATCTTATCCCGAACCGAAATTACCGAATGATCGTCCTTGCGGGCGGAGCGCTCCTTCTCATCTATCTTGTGAGAATGCTGCTCAACTATTTCATTCAGTATTACGGTCACGTTATGGGTGTGCGTATGCAGGCGCAGATGCGCTCGGATATGTTCCGTCATCTCGAAAAGCTGCCCTACACCTTCTACGACAACAACGAAACGGGTAAGATAATGTCGCGTATGACAAACGATCTTATGGACATTTCCGAGCTTGCGCATCACGGACCCGAAAACCTTATAATTTCGAGCATTTCGGTTGTTACGTCCTTTGTCTATCTCTGCACGATAGACTACCGCCTCACGCTTATCGTTTTCTCGTGCGTTCCCCTTCTCTTCGTCGTCGCACTCGTTCTCAGAAAGAGAATGAGAAACGCCTTTATGGAAAGCAGGGTTTCAACCGCGCAGATAAACGCATCGCTTGAAAGCAGTATTTCGGGAATAAGAGTGACGAAAGCATTTACAAATGCGGACAAGGAGGAAGAAAAATTCGAGGAGGGCAACTCGTCATTTGTCGCGGCGCGCAAAAAGGCGTACAAGGCAATGGGACAGTTCCACTCGGTGAACTCATTTATTACCGACGTTTTCAACGTAATAGTCCTTATCGCAGGCGGACTTTTCCTCTACAACGGACAGATAAATTTCGCCGACTACTCGGCATTCGTGGTCTCGATAAACCTCTTCATTTCGCCCGTTATGACTCTCATAAACTTTATGGAGCAGTACCAGAGCGGAGTTACGGGATTTGAGAGATTTATAGAAATAATGGACGCAGAGCCCGAAAAGGATTCCGAGGGCGCTATCGACATCGGAGAGGTTGACGGAAAGATCGAGCTTAAAGGCGTTTTCTGCTCGTACGATGATGAAAAAGAGGTGCTCAGCGGAGTTGACCTCACTATCGAAAAGGGCAAAAAGTTCGCGCTTGTAGGCCCTTCCGGTGGAGGAAAGACGACTATCTGTCACCTGATTCCCCGTTTTTACAAAACAGACTCGGGCGAGATACTTATCGACGGAAAGAATATAAATTCTCTGACCGCAGAGTCCCTCAGAAAAAATATCGGCATAGTTCAGCAGGACATTTACCTTTTCAACGCGTCTATCAGAGAGAACATTCTCTACGGACGCCTTGACGCCACCGACGAGGAGATCATCGAGGCGGCAAAGCGCGCGAACATTCACGATTATATAATGACTCTCGAAAAGGGGTACGATACCCAGATAGGCGAGCGCGGAGTCCGTCTTTCGGGCGGTCAGAAGCAGAGACTTTCGATAGCAAGAGTATTTCTGAAAAATCCGCCTATCCTCATTCTCGACGAGGCAACGAGTGCGCTTGACAACACCACCGAAATCTTGATTCAGGGCGCTCTCGACGAGCTTTGCAGAGGGCGAACGACTCTCGTTGTCGCACACCGTCTTTCGACGATCAAAAATGCCGACGAGATAGCGGTAGTTTCGGGCGGAAAGATAATCGAAAAGGGTACGCACGACTTGCTTGTAGCCCTTGGCGGAGAGTACGCAGAGCTATACCGACTCCAGTTCAGAGCAAACGCGGTAGAATAATATTTTGAGACCTCTTTTAAGGAGGTCTCTTTTTTGTATAATACTCAACCGAAAAAGCGTATGAGGCGAACGTTGTTTGCCAAACACACAAGCAGACCGTATCCGAAGAAGCATATTAAGGTGACCTTTTCGCGACGCGCGTCTTGTTCCCTTCACAAAACTTTATTTCCTTCATATTATGTAACCCGCGAAGATATATCTTCGCGGAAAGGAAGTAAAGAAAATGGCAGTATTCACAAACCAAGCAACCCTGTCCTACAACGGCATCGTGACAAGCTCGAACATCGTGACCGGTGAGATCCTGCAGGTCCTTTCGGTAGTCAAGACCGCGCTTGAGGGAAGCTACGGAGTGGGTGACACCATCACCTACGCTGTCAGCATAGTAAACAGCGGAACGACTCCGTACACCAGCCTCACTCTTACCGACAACCTCGGCGAGTACACCTTCGATACGGGCACTCTCGTTCCCCTCACCTACGAGGGCGATCTGCTCTTTTACGTTAACGGAGTTCTTCAGAGTCAGCCGACAGTTTCGGCAGGACCGCCTCTCGTTATCAGCGGAATAAACGTCCCTGCGGGCGCGAACGCGCTTCTCGTTTACAGCACATCGGTCAACTCGTTTGCACCCCTCGGAGCAAGCGGAAGCGTGACTAATACGGTCACTCTCAGCGGTGCAGGAGTTTCTACTCCTATCACCGACGAGGAGACGATAGTCACGTCGAGTGAGCCCGTTCTCGCGATAAGCAAGGCAATAACTCCGTCGAGTATTCCCGAAAACGGCGAGGTGACCTACACCTTCATCATCGAGAATACGGGTAGCGCGAGCGCCACCGAAACGGCAGACGTTATCGTCAGCGACCTCTTCGATCCTATTCTTTCGAATATAGAGGTAGCACTCAACGGCACGCTTCTTACCTCGAGCGCCGACTACACCTACAACGAAACGACCGGACTCTTCCAGACAGTCTCCGGCGTTATCACAGTCCCTGCGGCGACCTACGTTCAGGATCAGACCAGCGGTGTCTGGGACATCATACCCGGAACGGCAGTTCTCACAGTCACCGGAAATCTTTAAACCCCTCCCTGCGGTCACCAAGATCGCAGGGTATTTTCAGGCAAATTCAAGTTGATCTGAAAAGCAGGATTTTGCATTGAAAAGCAGGATTTGTAATGTGAAGCGAATCTTATGCTTCCGAAGCACTCTCTCGTGACCTTTGCTTGGGGCAAGGACGCTTTTGACGCCGTACATAACGCGGTGGTTTTAGAGGATGTGTCCTTTATGGCACTCCACACTATGATTTTAAACCCCGAAATTGCTCCTATGCAACAGACCCTTCTCGATAAGCATTACCTCCGCAAGCACGGTGAAAATGCGCACTACGGACAAAACTGAAGCAAAAAGGCAGATGCTTTTGCATCTGCCTTTTTATTATTCTTCTTCATCTTCGTCGTCCGACTCGGAAATCTCCTCGAGTACCTTGACGGTCGCGCTCTTGATCTGATGCTCGGAAACCTCGGTAACCTTGATAAAAAGACGTCCGATCTCGATCTCAAACTCGCTTCCGTCGTCGGGAATCGAGCCGAGAGAGCTGAACACGAGTCCGCTGAAGGTGTCATAGTCCTCTGTGCTGAGCGGGATCTCGAGAGCCTCCTCCATTTCCTCAAGGGTAACGTTACCCTTGATCGACCAGAGATCGTCTCCGACCTTTTCGATCGAAAGCTCTTCCTTCTCCTCGTCCTCGGCCTCTTCTACGTTGAAGTCGCCAACGAGACGCTCGAGAAGATCGTTCATCGTAACTATACCGGTAACTCCGCCGTACTCGTCAAGAACAACGGCAAACGAGTTGTGGGTGTTTTTCATATTTCTGAAAAGAATGTCCGCTTTTACAGTTTCGGGAACGAAATATGCAGGTCTTACCGCGTTTTGCATTATATCGTCGCGGTCGCCGACCTCAAGGCGGAAATAATCTCTTTCGCTAAGTACGCCGACAACGTTGTCAACAGTCTCGCTGCATATCGGGTAGCGGGTGTGACGGCTCGTGCGTATCGTCTCGCGCCACGTATCGTTGTCCTCCTCGAGCCAGAGAAGCTCGATCTCTGTACGGTGAGTTGCTATCTCGCCCGCGGTGAGATCGTCAAACTCAAATATGTTCTGGATAAATTCCTTTTCGTCGTCGTCGATAGTTCCCTTTTCACTTCCGACGTCAACCATCATCTTGATGTCCTCCTCGCTTACGTTTTCAACGTCTGCGTTGGGATCGACTCCGAAGATGCGGAGAACGATATTGGTCGATGCGGT
This sequence comes from Eubacteriales bacterium, assembly GCA_045535095.1. Classification (GTDB taxonomy): domain Bacteria; phylum Bacillota; class Clostridia; order Oscillospirales; family CAG-272; genus SIG672. The sequence goes on from JAZSKY010000006.1 coordinate 14,961, forward strand.
AAGAAGCCATACAAACGGACGGAAGATCGCCGCCGTAAAGCAGATAAATCCCGCCGTTTTAAGCGCACGCTTTTCAGGATTCTTCATTGCCATTCTCTTGGGAACGAGTTCGCCGAAAACTATCGTTATAAAGGAAAGCACGAGAGTGATAAGTACAAGCGCTATCTTGTCGAGCACCGCTATGTCAAGCTCCACTCCGCTTGAGACGAGCCAAACGGCTATCTCGTCAGAGAAGGTGTCTGCCGCAAAAGCACTTCCCAAAAATCCCGCAAGGGTGATAGCCACCTGTATGGTAGCAAGGAATTTCGACGGCTTCGACGTAAGCTTTGCCAGCTTTTTCGCGCGCTTATCTCCGTCCTCGGCGAGCTTTGCTATACGGTTGTCGTTCATTGAAATGATTGCAGTCTCCGCGCCGGAAAAGACCGCATTGAGTGCTATAAGCACTACTTGGAGCAAAAGTATTGCCCATAAATAACTGTCCACAGTTACCTCCAAAATTATTTTACTTACTCAAAAAAACAACAAAAGGCCGGCCTGTACAAAAACCATACAGACCACGCCCCAAAATCAGATATTCAAGATATAAACAGAGGTACTTCGCTCGATTACTTCACGTTTCCCGTCAGAAGAGTCCATAGCTTAAACAAGTTTTTCCTTTCGGCATTTTTATACGCAACACAGCGCATATACGAGCATTATACAGTATATTCCCCCTTTTGTCAAGTCCCATTTTCGACGAAACTATAACTTTATTACGAAAAAAAGATGACTTTTCTTTAATTTTATTGCAAATAGCCTATTGAATATGGCTTTTATTCGTGATATAATATAATGAACTATTATGGTTTTAATTACTAAGGTAAGGAAAGATAAAATGCAGAATTTAAAATCTAACATAGCAAAAAAGCTTGCAGAAACGATTGGCGCAGACTCCTTTGACGCGACCTACGCGGACGTTCTCTCCTCGCTTGAATATCCGCCCGACAGCACAATGGGCGACCTCGCTCTCCCCTGCTTCAAGTTCGCAAAGGTTATGAGAAAGTCTCCCGTTGTGATCGCAGAGGAGCTTGCTTCCTCGCTCGAGATCGAGGGCATTTCCGGGATCGAGGCTGTCAAGGGATACCTCAACTTCTTCATTTCAAACGATTATCTCGCAAAGGTGCTTCTCCCCGAGATCCTCGAAAAGAAGGATATGTACGGAAGCTCCTGCGAGGGCAAGGGCAAGACTGTCGTTCTCGACTACTCCTCCCCCAACGTTGCAAAGCCCTTCCATATCGGACACCTCGGAACGACCGTTATCGGACACTCCTTAAAGCTTCTCCACACCTTCTGCGGTTACGACTGCGTGGGTATCAACCACCTCGGAGACTGGGGAACGCAGTTCGGTAAGCTCATCACCGCCTTCAACCTTTGGGGCAACAAAGACGAGATCGAAAACGGCGGAATCGACGCACTCGTTGCTCTCTACGTAAAGTTCCACGAGGAAGCAGAAAAGGACGCATCTCTCAACGACCGCGCAAGAGAAGAATTTCACAAGCTCGAGCTTGGCGACGAAAATAACACCGAGCTTTGGAAATGGTTTATCGAGATCTCGATAGCCGAATACAAAAAGACCTACGCACAGCTCGGCATCGAGTTCGATTCGTACAAGGGCGAAGCCTTTTACAGCGACAAGATGATGCCTGAGGTTGAGAAGATCCGCGACAAGGGACTTCTCAAGATCGACGACGGAGCATCAATAGTTGACCTTTCGGACTACAATATGCCTCCCTGCCTGATCCTCAAGCGCGACGGCTCTACTCTCTACCCCACGCGTGACATCGCGGCAGCCGTTTACAGAAAGGCTACCTACGATTTCGACAAGGTGATCTACGTCACCTCGGCAGGACAGAGCCTCCACTTTGCGCAGTGGTTCAAGGTAGTTGAGCTTATGGGCTACGACTGGGCAAAGGACCTCGTTCACGTTCCTTACGGAACTGTCAGCATCGGCGGCGCAAAGCTCGCTACGAGAACGGGTAACGTAATCCTTCTCCGTGACCTCTTTGCAAGCGCTATCGACAAGGTACGCGAGATCATCGACGAAAAGAGTCCCGACCTCGAAAACAAGGAAGAGACCGCAGAGGCAGTCGGCGTTGGCGCGATCGTATTCTACTACCTGCTCAACACGATAATCAAGGATATAAACTTCAACATGGAGGACGCTCTTTCCTTTGAAGGAAACACAGGTCCGTACGCACAGTACACCTACGCGCGTACCTGCTCGCTTCTTTCCAAGGCAGAATCTACCGAGGGCGGCGAGGCAAAGATCACCGCTCCCGAGGAAGCCGCAATGCTCAAGGTTCTTTCACGTTTCCCGGAGACCGTTCTTCGCGCGACCCACGAATACGAGCCCTCGTATATCACGCGCTACATTCTCGATATATGCACCGCGTTCAACCGCTTCTACCACTCATGCCCGATCAACTCGACAGAAGACGAAAGCGTACGCGCATCGCGTATCAAGATAACCGAGGCAACAAATCACGTTCTCGGCAGAGCGCTCAGCCTCATCTGTCTCAAAACACCCCGTAAGATATAATTAAAGGAGATATATTTCATGTCAGGACATAGCAAATGGAGTAACATCAAGCACAAGAAGGAAAAGACCGACGCGCAGAAGGCTAAGGTTTTCACTAAAATAGGTAAGGAAATGGCTATTGCCATCAAGGCAGGCGGAAGCGATCCGTCGGTCAACGGAAAGCTCCGCGACCTTATCGCAAAGGCAAAGAGCCTTAACGTTCCTAACGACAACATCAAGAGAGTAATCGACAAGGCTTCGTCGGCAGACGCGGCAAACTACGAGGAGATCGTTTACGAGGGCTACGGCCCGTCGGGAATCGCGGTTATCGTAACCACCGCAACCGACAACCGCAACCGTACCGCAGGCGACATCCGCCACTATTTCGACAAGTTCGGCGGCAACCTCGGACAGACCGGATGCGTATCCTATATGTTCACCGACACCGGCGTTATCGTTATCGAAAACGACGGCTCGATCGACGAGGAAAAGCTTATGGAGGACGCTCTCGAGGCAGGCGCATCCGATTTCAGCGCAGACGAGGACGTTTTCGAGATAAGCACCGAGCCGAGCGATCTTGACGCAGTCAAGGAGGCTCTTGAGGCGGTAGGATACACCGTCGCTTCTGCAGAGCAGGACAAGATCCCTTCGTCCTACGTTTCCCTTTCGGACGAGGACGACATCAAGAAGATGAATCTTCTTATCCAGAACCTCGAGGATCACGACGACGTTCAGGATATTTACCACAACTGGGAAAACGCAGACGAATAAGTCTGAGTTTAAAAGCACCGCCTTTTCGGTGGTGCTTTTTATTTTTGTGTAAGGTTAATTTAAGCTCATCGGGGAACTACTCATCCACCGCTATCGCGGTCCCCCTCCCTCTCGGAGGGAGGCTTTTGCGTGCCGTTCCTCTGCGGATAGTGGGTTCGGGCATCCGCCCGGCTGCGCGGACTGCCGCGCGCTATGCTTGCCCCGGACGAGAGCGTCGGGAAAACAGAAAATTTGCAATTAAATAACTGTACCTATGCTATCTTTTTTCAACTTTGAGTTAATACAAAGTTTCCTAACAATACCTTTACTGAAACTGTTTTTGTGCTATAATATAAGCAGAAGCAGACGTCGGCTTACTTTTATCTC